>DAIDHX010000057.1 GCA_027451885.1 Planctomycetales bacterium | reverse complement strand
CGCGGCCGCCGCGGCCGCGAGACAGAGCCGCGCGCGCCAGCCGGACCACGGCCGCCGCGCAGACCGATCGGAAACTGGCAAGCCCCCCGCGAGCCGGTCAAGCGCCTGATCGGCCGCCTTCTCGGCCCGGATCGCGAACTGGATCTGCCAGTCGTGCGTGCTGTAAAGCGCGAAGGTCCGCCGCGCGGCCGCGCTCTCGAGCAAAATCGCCTCGAGCCGCCCGAGATCGTGAGCCTCGATCGTTCCCGCCAGGTAGCGATCGATCAGATGGAGCAGCTCGTCGCCGTGTTCCTGTCGGCGGCTCATGCCATCCCCTCTTGTGCGAGCGTTCGCTGAACGCACTCAAACAGCGTGCGGCGAATCCTCCGCAACGAATTGTGAATGCTGTGCGCTGACCGGCCACGGGCACTTGCCACCTCGGGAATCCGCACCGGCGCGGCATAGCACGCCTGGAGCAGATCCGCGTCTCGCTCACGCAGCTTCTTCAGGCACGCCGAAAGCGCATCGCGGCGATCCTCGAGCTGGTCCGCGGCGAGATTCTCGTGCGCCTCGATCAGAAGCAGATTCAAATCGTCGCTGAAGTAAAGTCGATCCCGGCTTCGCGACCGCAAAAAATTGAGCACCTCGAACCGCGCCACCCCGCACGCCCAGCTCGTGAAGCTGCGCTCGGGATCGAACTGGCCGTACCGGTCCCACAGAACCAGGCAGGTCTGCTGAAACAGATCGTCCGCGTCGTCAAGATTCCGAACCAGCGAATAGATGTAGCCGAAAATCCGGGTCTGGGCTTCCCGGAGCCGGGACGCGAACTCCGCATTCGAATCCGCGACGCCTTCCCCCGGCGCGCGCGCACGGCGATCAAGCTCGGGGTCCACCGCCGGCAAGCGTCTGCTCGAACCTGTGAATCCACTTTCCCGCATACCAGAATTCCGCAACAACTCGCCGATTGTAACCCAGCTTCCGCCGAATTTGCTCAAGAACCGAAAGATCGCGAGCCCCGCGACGAATTCCGGGCGTCCGCCCGATTTGGAAAAGATTCCGCGAAAATCGGATTACAAATCGAGGAGTCCGGCGGATCAATATGCGAGGAGCTTTTATCCCTGGCGATGAATCCACTCTCCTCCTCGAACCGTTGTATCTGACTCATTCCTCCTAATTTCCCTTGAATCCTCGCGCTCGTGCGGGCCCAGGCGAGGCCTGCACGTGCGCCCTCACCAGGCGCGGAGGCATTGCCATGGAACGAGCGAAACCACGCGGCTTTACGCTCATCGAGCTACTGGTTGTGATCGCGATTATCGCGGTCCTGATCGCGCTTTTGTTGCCCGCGGTGCAAGCCGCCCGGGAGGCGGCCAGGCGCGCGCAGTGCATCAATAATTTGAAGCAGATCGGGGTCGCGGTGCACAACTACATTTCGTCGGCGAACAGCTCGCTCCCATGGGGCGACGGCCCCTGGTGGAATGAGTGGTCCGCCCACACCATGCTCTTGCCTTATCTTGAGCAGTCGCCGCTCTACAACGCCACCAACTTCGGCAATGCCCTCCCCTTCGGCGGAGCGCCTTTCAATATTAACAATCCGATCAATACCACAGTGAGTTACGCGCGGATCGCGGCCTTTAGCTGCCCGTCCGATGCCGATCGCCTGACCGACCCCAACGGCCATAATAACTACATGGACAACTCGGGCTCAGCGCCCAATTCCACCTATGCCGGCAACGGCGGCCAGCTCGGCTGGAACGGCCCTGTCGCGGGCCCGTTCATCTACAGCGATAACGGCACGGTGACCACCCTGGGTGGAACCTCGATCAACGTCGCGGCCATCACCGACGGGTTGTCGAATACCGCTGCGTTCAGCGAGCGCATCAAGGCGATCGGCAGCAATTTCGGCAGCACGACCGCCCCCTTCGATTACGGCAAGCCCACGGCCTCGATCTCGATCCCGCCGCCCGTCCCTAATAATGTCGAAATGCTGCCGCAGGCATATTATCAGGTGTGCATTGCAACACCTCCTGTGCCCTACGGGCCGAGCAACCAGGACGCGGCGAACTTCGTCGACGACAATATCTCAGGCGCGATGTGGGTCTCGGGCCAGCCCGCCTGCACGCGTTACCTGCACGTGATGCCGCCCAACACCTGGACCTGCCGATCCGGGCTGCAAATGTCGCACGTCGCCAATAGCTACCATCCAGGCGTGGTGAATGTTCTGTTTTGCGAC
This sequence comes from Planctomycetales bacterium, assembly GCA_027451885.1. Taxonomy (GTDB): domain Bacteria; phylum Planctomycetota; class Planctomycetia; order Isosphaerales; family Isosphaeraceae; genus JAKBAP01. Next base: position 7,584 of record DAIDHX010000057.1, on the reverse strand, counting down.
GGCTCGGTGAAGTCGATCAAGTCCACGGTGAACATCAACACCTGGTGGGCGCTCGGTTCCCGCGCGGGGGGCGAGGTCATCTCCTCCGATCAATACTGACACTCTCCAGGGAAGAGACGCACACATGAGCATGCATCGGGCTTTCGCCCACGCGCGCCGATTCGCGGTTTGGGCCTGGTGCCTCTGCGCCATGGCCGGTTGCGACGGACCGCCGGCGGTGGATTCGTCGCTCACCGAGGCGACGGTGACGGGCATCATCTCGGTGAAGGGCGTGCCGGCCACGGGAGGAACGATCACCTTCAACCCCAGCAACCATCTGCGGCAGGTGCCGTCACGCACGGCCGAGATCGGCAAGGACGGCAGTTACAAGCTCACCACTTACACTGGCGCGAACCAGGTATCCTTCGACGGCGAGGTCGCCAGGCAGAACATGGGCGTCGGGCTTGTCAAGGAATTCTTCGAGGTGAAATCGGGGGAGAATCAGGCCGATTTTGATCTGCTGGGGGAGAACTCTGGCAAGAAGAACCCCTACTCTCTCAAGGACGGCAGGAAGACGAGCGGCCGCCGCGGGCGCAAGCTGTAGCGGGCGATCGCGGTGTTTTAGTCGTGCCCCTCGTCGGAGCTGCGTCTGCGGCCGATTCCGCCGAGGGTTGTGGTGGTGGCGTAGATCAGGTCTGGTACCACGGGGCCGTCGGTGCGATAGGCCCCGGTGCCGCCCTTGTATTTGCGCCCGTGCGACCAGCCGAGTATGACACGGCGGCGATGGTGGAAGCCGCCGGTCTCGTCCCATCCCCAGGTGCCGTCGTCGCGGCGGCGGGGTTCGCCCTTGCCGAAGGCGGTGTCACCCCCCACGTAGTAACCGATTCCGCCGTAGGTGTTGGTGGGGGCGACATGATTCGCCAGCGTGCGTGGGAAGCCGGCACGTGCGTCGTCGTGGGGAATCCAGCGCGGGCGGCCGGGGGGCGGAGTTCCCACCTTTTTCTGGGAGTGGCGGGCGAACCACTCGTGGATCAAGCCGTCACCCCCCCTGGCTGATCCAGCCAGAACCGCGCAGGCTGCCAGAAGCACCAGCGGAGAGCGTGGGGCGATGCGCCCTGGTTTCGATGCAATGGGACTAGCCATGTTTCCCCCGGGGCGGCGGCAGCGGGATCGGAAGCGCGGATTGAAGCGCGATTGGTTTACCATTGAGCGGCACGTGCGGGTTGCGGTTGAATTTGAAGAACGGCAACCGCGTGCCCCGGTACTTCACAAAATCGGCTCGCAGATTGGCTGGGGGTGCGTAATTGATGCTCGCGACCGCGGTGATGTCGTCGTCCTGGAAGACGCCGTCGCCACTGGCCCCGAACCCGCCCACGATCTGGCGACCCGACGGCGTGTCCTTGTACAAAGGCGCGCTGCCAGGGAAGAGCACCACACCGTTCTGGTTCGCCGGATTGTTCGGATCGTGAAAGTTTGTCTGGGGATTGAAGTCGTTATACCCCTGGATCGTCTGGAAGTCCTTCGCTGGTAAGGGAGGTCCCAGGTTTGTGGCGTACCTGGTCACCCCGCCGTCGTTCAGGATCGATCCTGGCCCCGGTGGGTTGATGTCGATGCCTTCCGGAAAGAACGGCAGCGAGAGATAGCGGAACGTGCGCGCAGTGAGCGCCTGGCCCCGGGGGATGCCCTTGATTTGATCCTGCGGTTGCAGCGCGGCCGGGTTGTCGAAGTAGGCCACGTTTCGCGCCTTGGCAACGGCCACGGCGATCGAGAAATAGGTGGTGTCGGGCATGCGATAGAGCCCGATGATGTTGCCGTTCAGGTCGGAGATTGCAAACGCCATGCGGGCGGTGGCATTGAATGGCAGGCGAATCTGGGAACGGGTCTGCCCCGCGGCGGCGATCCCCCGGGCCACGATGGCCTGTACATCGGCGGCGGTGAGATTACCGCTCGTCTGAGGATTGACAAGCCAGCCGTAAGGGACGCCCTTGCCGGGTAGATAAAGGTCGCCCTGGGGGTCGACAGGCTGGTCGGTGCCGTTGTTTGGGGTGCCTGGCGGCAGGGTGCGGCCCAGCGTGAGCAGGTGGTTGATGCCTTCCAGGCCGCCGTTGCCATAGAGGTTGAGCGTGATTCCCGCCAGATCGATTCGCCCGAATGGCAGCGTGAAATTGGGCAGCGCGGGTGCGCCATTGATCGGGCCGTTGAAGGGTACGCCGGCCGCCGAACTGCCCCCCGCGGCCACGAAGGCCATGTATTCAGCGATCTGCGAGTAATCAGGCAGCTTCTTGTTGCGCAGCAGAGGCGTGTTCAGATCGGAGTTTTCCGCCGTGGCGTATCCCGTCGTCCCCGGGAAAAAGACGCCGATGCCGCCAACTTCCGCGTACGTGCCGTTCGGCTGCTTCTTGTAGAGCGGTATACCGCCCGGCAGGGTGGCGATGCCTCGCGACTGCGCCGTGGGCAAGATTCCGGTCACGACGCCGTAGGACTCAGGCGCCACCAGATTCCCCCCAGGCGGAATGTCTGCCTGGGGCACGTTAAACCGCGTGCCCGTCAGTGCGCTGATGACATCGCGATTCGTGGATTCAATGTCGTACAGGTCAACCTGGGGCGTGAACTGAATGCCCGGCGGAAAGTGCCCCTTGATGCCCACGGGCGCGACAAAACCCGGTCCATAGACCGTCGAATTGCCGTTCAGGCTCGGCACATCCGGGTTCGATTGCACCTCGCGCTGGGTGATCGTCGTCTGGCTGATTTGCTGGATCGTCCGCGAGGTCAAGGGGGCCGCATCATTGCCGAAATAGGCCCCCGTCCGCGCCAGCGAGACCGCGCCATCGATCGCGAACACCTTGTTCACGGTATTGCCTGTGATGGCCGGCGAGACCCCGCTCTCGACCCGCACGCCCAGGATCGAGCCATTGCGGTCCACGACGGCGATGATCGCGTTATTGACCCCCACCGACGCCGCTGCGCGCTCGAGCAGAGTCTTCACGTCGGTCGGCGTGAGCACCTGGCTGGGCAAGGGAGGAAGCGCGGGGTTGATCGGGTTCGTGGGATCGTATCCATGCACCCCAGGAGCGATCGCCGCTCCGCTGGCCACATACTGGGAAACCGCGACCGGTGATTGCCGGGCGTGGCTTAAAAGCAGCCGTGCCTCCAGCGGCCTCGTACCCGTTCCAGGAACGAACCGCCTCTCCCTCCGAGCGCCCAGAAGTCGTCGGAAACTCCATCCCTTCATGGTGTTCCGTTTCCTCCTCGAGCGTCTCGAATCAGTTCAGCCAGGACCCGCAAGGCCCGTCCGCCGCCTGATTAGGCTGGCCTGAACGGACACGTGACTGTTCGAAATCTCGGCACGAAATGGCGTCGAACATGATTTTTTCCTTACAGGCTCCGCCACCTTCATGATCGGAACATTGAGAACAACCGCGAAAACCCTCAAGGCTTTCCAAAGCTTGTTCCGATCAATTCATCAACCTTTCAATCCTTATCCTGGCGGTTGGAATCTGGAGCAGGCACAACGATGCGCCTGTTCTGAGCCGACATGTCGCGCGTTCTCTGTGGTTTGTTGTGTGGGTTGGGTCGAGTCGGGAGTGATTGATGGACTGGATCCGACGCTGGACAGGGCTGATCGCCGCGACCTGCGCGCTGGCCGCTCCAGCTCGTTCCGCGCTGGCACAGGAGTCGCCGGGGCCGGCGATTCCCCCTCCGCGGCCGTTCCCGTCGGCTGCGCCGGGCTCGACGCCAGAGCTCGCACCGATCCTCCAGCGAGCTCCTTCGCAGGCACGACCCGAGTCCGATTCAGAGGCCGGGACCGAGCTCCTTTCGCCGGATGCGCTCCGCAGGCGGGCTCAGGCCGAAAGCACACGCGGCGAAAATGGGACCCGTCCCGAAATGCTCCGCCGGCCACTGGCGCTCGAAACGCCGCCCGAGCCGCTCCCCTCGCTCCACGATGGACCGCCGTTTCTGCGGCTGCCGCAAGATCCCCCCTCCGGCTACACCGGACCCTCCGGCATCCTGCCCACCGAGGACCAGCAATCCAGCCATTTCATCCCCATCGAGGATCGCTGGCGCATCGGTTATCCCGACTGGGATCGGTACGGCAAGGGACACCCGCTCACCGACGACTATCCCTACATGCTTGGGCGCAAGTTCGACCCCTTCAACCTGAACAGCTACAAGGGTGATTACCCAATCTACGGCCAGCACACCTTCCTCGATATCAGCGCTTCGTCGTTCCTCGACTTTGAAGGCCGCGAGGTCCCCACGCAGACTTCTGCCTTTGAAAGCACGTCGCGCCCGTTCTCAGGCAACTTCTTCGGCCGGCCGAACAGCTTCGTTACGTTCGACTTCTTTACAGTCTCTTTTGATTTGTTTCATGGTGACGCCGCCTTCAAGCCGGTCGACTGGCGAATCAAGATCGCGCCCACACTCGGGATCAGTAACTTCTCCTTCAGCGAACTGGCACAGACCAGCCCGAACGTGCTCCAGGGCACGGTGCGAACCCGAGAAGTCTGGGCGCTTCAGGAGGCGTTCGCAGAGTACAAGATCGCGGATTACGGCCCCGATTATGACTTCATCTCGATCCGCGCTGGCAATCAACCATTCAATGCTGACTTTCGCGGGTTCCTGTTCCAGGACGTCAACCGGGCGATCCGCATCTTCGGCACCAATCACTCGAACCGGGACCAGTTCAACCTGGCCTACTTCCGGCAGTGGGAAAAGGACACGAACACCGGGCTCAACACGTTCAATGACCGCCGCCAGAACCTCATCTTCGCCAACTACTATCGCCAGGACTTCATCTTCCCCGGATACACAGCGCAGGTGAGCGTCAACTACGACAACGACCCGGCATCGGTGAAATACGACAAGAACCGCTTCCTGGTCCGGCCCGATCCCGTGGGCAGCTTTCAGCCCCATGAGGTCGACGTGGCGTACCTGGGCTGGGCGGGCGACGGCCACTGGGGCCGATACAACATCACGCACCAGTTTTACTGGGCCGTCGGGCGCGACAGCATGAACCCGCTCGCCAACCGGCCGCAAACGATCAACGCCCAGATGGCGGCGATCGAAGGCTCCTACGACCGCGACTGGGTGCGATTCCGGCTCTCGTTTTTCTATGCCTCGGGCGACGGCAATCCCAACAACTCGCACGCGACCGGCTTCGATACGATCCTCGACCAGCCCAACTTCGCCGGCGGCCAGTTCAGCTACTGGAACCGCCAGCAAATCGGGCTGCAAGGGGTCAATCTCGTCCAGCGCCTGAGCCTCGTGCCCGACCTCCGCTCGAGCAAGATCCAGGGGCAGGCGAACTTCGTCAACCCCGGCCTGATCCTGCCCACGTTCGGCATGGACTTCGACCTCACCCAGAAGGCCAAGCTGATCACAAACATGAACATGCTTTGGTTCGATAAGACCGCCGTGCTGCAGCAATTCCTGTTCCAGGGCAATATTGACCGCTTCATTGGCGTCGACCTGGGCGTGGGCATGGAATATCGCCCGCTTTTAAGCGAAAACCTGAGCTTCGTCGGCGGCGTGCAGATGTTGATCCCAGGCCAGGGTTTCCTCGACATCTACAACAACTTCGATAACCGCGTGGGATCGCTCGTGGCCGGCTTTTTGAGCATGGTGCTGGCGTTTTAGCCGCGGCGCAACCCGGGTTTGGCCCCGGGTAACCGCTCTGGCGCGCCCTCGCGAAACGGCCCGTGAGCCAGCTCGCGCGGCACCCTCGCCCCGTGTTCATCGCGGCGACCGTTACGCTCTGTTAAGGCTCTGCCTCCTGGCCACGATTCAGTCCGCGGTGGATCATGCTTATTCTCACCATTTTGGGGTCATGCTGATTACCGGCCACGTTGCCTGCGCGACCCAGCCCAGGACCAGATTACAGGAAACATCACTGTCACTCGTAACAACACGCTCGAGCGCCGAGGGGCACGGCGAGGCGTTTTATTAAACAAGATGTGGGCCGGTTGTGGATTTTTCGCACGATTCTTGCAATGGGTCTGGGATGCCTGTAACGTGTTGTTCGCTATTGGGCCCCTCAGGCGACCGACAAGGGGGGGATGGAGATCGAGTCCAGGCGGATGCGTTGGCTGCTCCGATTGCTGCCTCCATCGAATTCCCGGCGCCTGAAATCATGGCTGATCAGGAGGGGGCGTCACGATGACGTGTGCTCATGGAACTCTGAATGACTTCTATTGGAAGGTAGGCGAGCATCATGGGAAGATCAGGGAGTGTGGTGCGTTGCGTCGCGCTCGCGGCCATTGCGCTGTGCGTTGCGTTGGGCCCGGGCCTCGCCCAGGCTGGCTCGGTCGTCTACGTGGCGGGGACGGGAAATGAATTCGGCACGCTGAATCTGTCAACGGGGGCTTTCACGAACATCGGGACGCTGAACCTCCCCGGCAACGATGCTATTTACGGCATGGGCTTTGGCTCCGATGGGAAGTTGTACGGCCTGGACGCCTCGACGCCCAACGCCAACCTCTACCAGATCAATACGAGCAACGCGTCCACGAGCCTGGTCGGCGCGATTGGTCAAAGCGCAATCGACGCCACGTCCGACGCCAACGGGGTCATGTACGGGCTTAGCTTCACCGCGAATTCGAATTTCTTCACCTTGAATCCCGCCAGCGGTACCACGACAACTGTCGTTGGTGCCACCGGCATCGCGGGCTCCGGCCTCATGGCCGTGAGCGCGAATGGCAGTCAAATCTTCGCCGGTGCCACTGACGCCACCACCGGGTTGACCGATCTCTACAGCATCAACAAGTTGACGGGAGCGGCCACGCTCATCGGCAACACAGGTTTCTACATCGGGAATGGGCTTTTCGTGAACGGCACTCTCTACGGGTTCGACTACAACAGCGAAGCGATCGTGACGATCAACACGACGACGGGTGTTGCGACCCAGGTGGCAACGTACAGCTTGCCGGGTGGCGACACGATCCTTGCGTCAGCACTCGCGCCCCAGGCGATCGTGCCCGAGCCCTCGAGCATCGTGATGGGTCTGATCGCGATTGGCGCGGGGGGGCTCGTGAGCCTCCATCGGCGCCGCGCGTCGACTCGCGTGGCCTGATTGACGGTCGGCTTTCCCCACCAACGCGATTGCCTTCCGAACCGATCGTTCGTCAGAGCCAGCATGCGATTTGCAAGCGGCGGGACCCGGGTGATTGAGAGAGCCTCGGTCCCGCGCTTGCAATGCGTTGCGCAATGACTCAGTCCGGCCAGGGGCCTGCTCCAGGACCCCGCATCGGGCTCTTCTGTCAGGCCAGGGGCCTGCTCCAGGACCCTGCATCGGGCTCTTCTTGAACCACGCCAGTCGAGCAAATCCCAGTCGCTTCTTGAATTACTGCTCCCTCACCGCTGACCTCCTCAATGACGCCGCGGGCCACGGAGGGATTCGCCGTCGCTTCTCGGGTGCGTCGCTCCCCGCGCGGGGCGGTTCGCAACGGCCCCGAACCCTCGATTCCCGGCTGGCTTGCGATTGACACAGCGCTCGCGCCCGGGCGATGATTCCCTACCAGGTTGGGCTGCGCGCAGGCGGCCTGGCCGGACAGGGTTTTCCGCGCGTACGAGGGACAAATGCGCCTGTGGCATCTCGTGCTCGGGATC
>DAIDHX010000056.1 GCA_027451885.1 Planctomycetales bacterium | reverse complement strand
TGCGCGGCGGCGTCGGCGCCTGAGTCGGGAGTCGAGCCCGCGCGCTGGGCCTCGCGCATGAAGAGCAGGGCGGCCTCGTTGCGTGGTAATTCGCGTACCTGGAGCACGCGCCCATGCCCGAGCGCGGGGGACTCGCGGGTGGTGAGCAGGCAATGCCCGCGCGGGCCCAGGTCGTGCAGCCAGCGGAGCAGGGCCTGGTCGCTGGCCACGGTTTCGAAGTTGTCGAAAACGGCGAGCGCCTGCGCGGATTGCAGGTGTTCGATCAGGCGGCTTCGGCAGCGTTCGATGGGCTCCTGTTCCATCCGATCGCCGAAGTAAATCTGCCCCAGTTGCCGCAGGCATTCCTCGAGCCCGGGTGCTGTGGAGCAATCGATCCAGGCCGCGCCCGCGGGGAACATTCCGGCTTCGATTGCGTCATGCGCTGCGCGGAGGGCGAGGGTGGTCTTGCCCATCCCGCCTTCGCCCTTCAAGATCACCAGGCCTTGCTTCGCCAGCAAGTCGAGGAGTTCCTCAAGCAGCTTGCCACGGCCAAGAAAGACATCCGGCGGCGCGGGGAGATTCGAGCGTGGCCGGCCGGTCGGTTCCACGGTCCGGGCGGGGACCGTGGTTTCATGAAGTTCAACAACGGCCAGGCGCCCGATCCCCTTGAGCTCGCGCTCACCCGCTGGTGTGAGCGTGACGCCCGCAAGCTCTGCGCTTCGCACAAGCGCGGCCGACGTCTCGGAGACGAGCACCTGGCCGCCGGCGGCTGCGCCCGCGATCCGCGCGGCACAATCGACCTCGCGGCCGACGTAATTCCCTGGGCTCTCGGGATCGACCAGGGGCGCACCCGTGTGAAAGCCAATCTTCACCTGGAGCGGTCCGAGCGGAGTCTCGATCGGCTGCTCTCGATGCCTGCGCTGAACCGCAAGCGCAAAGCGAGCCGCGATCGAGGCGTCGTCGAACGCCAGAAAGCAGCCGTCCCCCTCGGTGCCGACCACGCGGCCGCCGCAGGCCCCACGCTCGTGCTCGATCACCCGCCGGTGCGGAACCAGAATCGTCTCCAGATACGCCTGATTGCGCGCAGTGATATCCTCGCCCGGCAGCAGGCTCTTCATGGCCGTGGAATTCACGAGATCCGTGAAGACCAGGGTCACAAAAGTTCGGAACATGGCGATCCTTCCGGTTACCCGATCGACGTCTCGAACGACGCTCAAGCATACCTCCTGCATGGTACCCCCGCCGCCGCCGGACACGCCAATCGGTTTCGCTGTGAAAACGCGCGGCCGGGACTGGTATCTTGCCCCCGCGCGGGTCCTGGGCTGCCGGGGTTTTTCCCCGTGTCCGAGGAGAGCTTACGTTACGATACGTATTCAACCTGTGCGAGGTTGGAGGAAACCGACTCCGAAATGCCAGGAGATCCCGCATGACGATCGCCAGGAACTGGGGCCCACGGGTTGCGCTTGCCGCCTGGCTCGCGGCCTTCATGGCGCAGGCAGCGAGCGCGGAAGACGCGATCCTCAAGGTCTCGCGGCAGCCGCTCCACGGCGGCCGGATCAGCCCCATGCTCTTTGGCAACTTCATCGAGCTGCTCGATGATCTTGTGCCTGGCATGTGGGCGGAGATGCTCAACGATCGCGGCTTCGAGGGAGTCATCCCGCCGGCCAACTGGGTCTACCACGACGGTGCGCCGACCTTCTGCGACCGAACGTGGCAGGTGAGCCGCGGCTCGACCTCCAACCGCGTCGACCTCGCATTCACGGGGGGCCGGTGCGCGGGCATCGTGGCCGAGGGCGAAGCGCCTGAACGCCTCTGGCAATCGGGGCTCGCGATCAAGCAAGGGGCGCTCTATCATGCGTCGGGCTGGGTCCGCGGCCGGGGCGAGGCACGCGTGAAGCTCATGCTCGTTGCCACCGATCCCCGCGGCGAAACGGTCGAGCTGGCCGCGAGCCAGCCCTGGCGCCCGGGCGCTGAGTATTCCCGATTCGAAGCCCAGCTACGCTCCACGGGCCGCTCGGAAAACGCGTCGTTCGTGGTCCAGATCGAGGGCAAGGGAACGGTCTGGCTCGACCAGGTCTCGCTCATGCCCGACGACCATGTCCGCGGCTGGCGCAAGGATGTCGTCGAGGCGATCAAGGCCGTACGCCCTGGGCTCATCCGCTGGGGCGGCAGCGCGGTCGATCCCGGCGCCTATCGCTGGAAAAACGGCATCGGCCCGCGCGATCGACGCCACCCCTTCCACAATACGAACTGGGGGCGGATCGACGCGAATGACGTGGGAATTGACGAGTTTTGCTCGTTTTGCACGCTTGTTCAGGCCGAGCCGCTCGTTTGCGTGAGCTTCTCCGACGGCGCGGCGAGCGCGGCCGATCTGGTCGAATACTGCAACGGCGGCGAAACAACTCCCTTTGGCGCCAGGCGCGCGTCAAACGGCCACCCCGCGCCGTATCGCGTGAAGTACTGGCAGCTTGGCAATGAAATCAGCGGCGACGACGACGCCTACATCGCCCGATGCAAGGACTTTATCGCGGCGATGAAGCAGGCCGATCCCAGCATCGTGATCGTGAGCTCATTCCCCTCACAGAAGGTGTTAAACGCACTTGGCAAGCATCTGGGATATCTTGCGCCTCATCATTACACCCGCGACCTGAATTACTGCGAAGGCGATTTCAGGAAGCTCGCCAGCATGATCGCCGCCACGCCGGGCTGCGGCCATCTGCGGCTGGCGGTGACCGAGTGGAACTTCACCGCGGGCGACTGGGGCCTTTTACGGGCGAAGATGCTCACGCTCGAAGGGGCGCTCCACAACGCGCGTTACCTGAACCTCCTCTGCCACGCCTCGGACCTGGTTGAGATCGCTTGCCGCTCGAACATGACCAATAGCTTCTGCAGTGGGATCATCGAAACAAATCCAGGCGGGGTGCTCCTGCGCCCGAGCTACCACGTCATGAAGCTCTACGCCGACCACGCGTTGCCGCGCCCGCTCACGATCGCCCGGGCCCCCGCGCGCATCGACGCCGTCGCCTGTGCCTCGGAATCGCGCGATCGGGTGTGCGTGTTCGCAGTGAACTCAGGTCGCGAGCCGGCGACCATTGCGATCGACCTCGCCGAGCTAGGCCAGGACTTCGCTCCCCGCAGGGCATCCACCGTGTGTGACACGCTCGACCGCCGGCAGCCAGACGTCATGAACCACTGGGCCGTGCCCACACGCGTGCGCACGATCGACCTGGGCATAAGCGGGAACAAGCTGACCTTGCCCGCGTTTTCGGCCTCCGCGATTGATTGCGGCCCACGATGATCGCTCGAGTGCGAAGATCATTCACGCCCTGACACGGTATTTGGCCGCCGTGTGCGCTATACTCAGGTCTGTATCGCGCTTTCCGATTCTGTCTCATTTCGAGAACCGGTCATGTTTGATTTCGAGCAGTTCTGGGCAGATCAAACCGAAGCCGATGAAGCCGACCTGGAAGACGAGGAGCCTCAGCCCCCACAGCCTGGCATCGGTCCGTTTGAGATCCAGGTATGGGAGGCGGAAAGCTGCGTCGAGCTACCGGAGCCGCTCCGCTCCGCATTTCGTGTGCAGGACGGCGGCCGCGTGCGCGACACGTCGTTCAAGATCCTTCAGCTCTACGAGATCGGCTCGATCGGCGAGTCTCTCCTCGCCTATGCCGACATCGACAGGGCCGAGGCGCAAGACCCGCGGCTCGTCTTCGTCTTCGGAGAGGATCTGGATACGGGTGGATCGCTTCTCATGAACTTCAACGCCCGAGGCCGCCAGGCATCGCCGAGCGTCTACATGGACATGTACGGCGAAGCGATTTACCGGCTGAATGATACGCTCGAGGAGTTCTTCCGCGACGCGCTTGGCCTGGCACCCGAGCCCAGCGTGGACTGGAACGAGGCGGAATCGCTCACGATCGTGGCCCACGAATCGATCGACCTCTCCGCGATGTACGACGGGCAAGCCGCTTCGCTCGAGAATGTCCTGGGGCGCGAGGGCAAGAGCTTGATACTCCTCTCACGCGAGCTTCGTCCCGGAGTCGAGGTCCGCTCGCGCACCGTTCTGCCGCTTCCGCTCGATCGTTCCGAGACCAAGGTTAGAGAATTCCGACCAGAGCCGAGCTCGACCTTTGCCTTGCTCTTGATGTCCAGGAAGTCAAACGGGATCTTTTCGCAACGATCCAGGCAGACACAAGGCAGAGGCTGGCAAAACGAGAAGATCATCGAGTCGCCGCCCTGCGCGATCTTCGAGTCGACCTCGCGCGAGAAGCTCGCCACCCTGCGTGAGCAACTCCTGGCGGGAAAGGGCTAGAACGCTCGGTCGCGCGCAGTCAGGCGGATCGCATTCGACCCAGCGATCCGTGCCAGGTCGAGGAATCCCGGCGATCCTCCGTCTTATTCGTTCGCCAGCACGATGCGGTAACGCGCCTTGCCGGCCTCGAAGTGGGCGAATGCCTCGTTGATCTTCGCCATCGGGAACATCTCCACCACGGGTGCGATTTTGTGCCGCGCGGCGAAGGCGAGCATCTTCGCGGTCGTCGCCGGGCTGCCGAGGGGCGATCCCGAGAAGCTCTTCTGCCCGCCGATCATGGGGAACGCGGCCAGGCTCACGGGCTCGCCCACCGCGCCCACGGTGTGCAGCCGGCCGCGAGGCGCAAGGCAATCAATATACAATTGCCAGTTCATGCTCGCGTCGACGGTGTTCAGGATCAGGTCGAACGAGGACCGGGCCGCGGCGAGCTGGGCGTCATCCCGTGAGTTGATCACATGATGAGCGCCGAGCTTCATGGCCTCTTCGCGCTTGGAGTCCGACGAGGTGAACGCCGCCACCTCGCAGCCCCAGGCGCGAAGAAACTGAAGCGCCAGGTGGCCGAGCCCGCCGATGCCGATCACGCCCACGCGGTCGGTCGGGCGCACGTCGAACTGCACGAGCGGGTTGAACACGGTGATCCCGCCACAGAACAGCGGGCCGGCCTTGGCCTGATCCACGCCATCGGGCAGGGGAACGGCCCAGGCCGCCTGGCAGCGCACCCGATCCGCGAAGCCGCCATGCCGGCCGATGATGGTTGGCTCAACGCTCTGGCACAGGTTGTGATCACCCGCCATGCACTGGCCACAGCCCAGGCACGACCCGCTATACCACCCCAGGCCGACCGTCTGGCCCGGTTTGAGCGACTTCACCGCCGAGCCCACCTGCGTCACCACGCCCACGACCTCATGCCCGGCCACCAGCGGGTAGTGCGTGAAGCCCCAGACGTTCCGCGCCATGCTGTAATCGGAATGGCAAATGCCGCAGTACTTCACCGCCACTTCAACCCGGTCGTCGCCCAGCGGGCCTGGGTCGTAGTCAAACCGTTCAAACGCCCCGCCCGCGCTCTTGATCGCATACGCATGAATCGGCTCGGCCATGGATTCCATCCTCTGGGGTTGATGTCTGTACGGAGCGCCGCTCGAGCACGCCCTGCCAGGGTACCCGCGCGAATCCGTCCTCCGTACCTCCGCACAGTATGATCCCGAACAGGTCAAGTGCGACAGAGTCCGCTCAGACGCCTTGCGGGCGCCTGGCGTCTCCTCTAAACTTCCGACACCTTTCGGATTATTGTGAGACGCGACGGATGCGGTTCCGGCCCGCGGCAAGCGGAGCATGTCATGCAGAGCACCCCCGCGATCAAGCTGCCAGACCGGCTCGCCGGCAAGAAGCTGGTGTTCCAGGGCAAGTTCTTCATGAGCGCGGGCGTCTTTTCCTGGGCCGCCGATGAGTGGCTCAGGCAACTGGTCCACGCCCAGCAAGGGACCGTTTGCGATGAACTCGACGAGGCGATCGACTACCTTGTGATCCCCGATCTCAACGGTCAGAAAACGGCCCAGCGCAAGGCTGCCGCGCTCAACAAAAAAGGGGCGTCGATCCAGGTGCTGGATATGGCGGGCCTGCGCGCGATCGCCGAGCCCACCGCCGATGATCTCACGGCCGCCTTGCGCGCAGGGGACGCCGATCTAGTCCAGGCCCTTCATGTCGAAACCTTCCATCACTGGGTCGGTCTCAAATCGACGGCGCTGTTTCTCATGAGCTCGAGGGACCTGAGTGGAATGTTCCTCGAGGGAGTGCATCTGAGCAGTATCCGCTTTGAAAACTGTTGCTTCCAGGGAGCACGACTCGAGAACGTCATCATTGACGAGGCAACTGCATGCGATTTCTCGGACTCAAGGGGAATCGACCTAAAAATCATAAACATGGAGAAATGCTGCTTCCGGAAAGCTGAGTTCACGGGAGGCTATCTTCAGGGCGACCTTGCGGGTTCCGACCTGAGCGAGGGTTCGTTCGAGTCGGTTGTTTTCTCTGCAAGACAGGCGCAGGCCCCGCTCTTGAGCGTGGCCGGCGCGTGCTTTCCGCGTGCGCGGCTGCGCGCTGCGCGTTTTTACGGCGGGCCGCTCCTGTCCCCTGACTTCCAGGGCGCGGATCTCACGCAGGCCAGTTTCAATGCGATGGCGATTCATTCCGGAAACTTTCGCGGGGCGATCCTGCGGGGTGTTTTGCTCGCGGAATGCAAGCTTCTGGGCTGCGACTTCCAGGATGCGGATCTGAGGGGAGCGAACCTGGCGGGGGCGGACTTGACGGGCTCCAACCTGAGCGGAGCGCGGTTGGAGCACGCCCATCTTCGAGGCGCAGCGCTCGGCCCGGTCGAGCTCTCGACCGCGCAGCATCTGGATCCAGACCGCCTGGCGCCGATCTCCGCAGGCCCCGCGCTCAGGGACCTCGACACGGCAGGCGCGAACGCCTCACGGCTCAAAATCGTCTTCCAGGTACGATCCGCGGCTGACAGGCAGCACGAGACCCTGGCGTACGATAGCCAGGGGACCTTCGTCGCGCCTGGGGTTGGTTCCCCCAGAATCGACGGGCCGAACGGGATGATTCACCACGGCCTGAAGGGCTGCGCGGATGCCTTGATCAAGCTCGCAACGCTCGCCGGGCATCTTTCGGTCGCCTTCGAGACTGTGGAAGTCAAGGTCGAGAATTCAGCGCAACGGGGCAATGCGCTCCGCGACCTTGCGGTCCAGGCCATTGCCGAGGTCTTCGCCCAGCCTGTTCCCAGAGCGGCGGAGCTGGCTGCCGCCCGCAAGGCGCTGCGCGAGCAAAAGCGGGAAAAGACCGCCGCCGAGCGCCAGGCGCGTGCACAGGCAATTCAAGCCGCCGAGCAGGCCCGCGCTCTCCGGGAACGCGAGGCCGAGGACGAGCTCGCCCGCTCGCTGGGCAAGGTGGTCGACGTGCACACGTTCCTCCAGATGCTCGCTGTGCGGATCGAGAAGCCGAAAATCGACAGGGCCACGAAAATGCTTCAGGCATCGGGCTTCCGCCTGTTTCACGACATCACGCCCGAGCAGGTCACAGGCGTGGTGAAGAGCCAGAGCGATCCCGACCTGGTTTACGCCTGCCGGCTCAAAAGCGATGGAACCTACGCCTGCTGCACGCAGAATCTGAGCGTCTGCGGCGGGCTCCGTGGCGCGCTCTGCAAGCATCTGCTGGTGCTCCTGATCGGCCTGGTCCAGGCGGGGGAGCTCAATCCCAGCGTGATCGACGGCTGGGTCGCGCGCACCCGCGGGCTCCGGTCAAAGCTCGATGCGGAGGCGATGAGCGAGGTCTTTCTCAAGTACAAGGGCGCGGAGGCGGGCGAAATCGACTGGCGTCCCACAGAGACAACGCCTGAAGATTATTACATGGCTTGACAAGATAGAGGGTTTGCGATGCACGGCCAAACGCCCCCGCCGGTTGCACCTCGGTTGCAAGGGAAAACCTTCGCCCTCGGCGGCAAATTCTCGGACGAAGTCTCCTCGCGTCTCGCCGCGTTCATCCAGTTCCATCAAGGCACAATCGTGTCAACGTTAGACAGATCTGTGGATTTCCTGGTCCTGGGCGAAATCTCGCCGCGAGCCGCCCTGCATAACCAGGCCGCGAGGCTGATCGCACAGGGCGCTCCGCTCCAGATTCTTGACCTCACCGCGCTCGCACGGTTGGCCGAGCCAACGCGGGAGGAACTCCTCGCCTGCCTCCTCGCCAATGATCTCAGAGCCTGGTCGGTCTTCCGCAAGCTCAAACCGTACGGCTACAAGATGGCCCAGGAGTACGTCTTTCGCGGCGAGGACTTCAGCGGCCTTATCCTCAAGGACGAAGGCTTCGGGGGGGACGCGCGGTTCGAGGATTGCAGCTTCCGGGGCGCACGCATCGACAACACGGTGATCAGTGATGCCACTCGCTGCGATTTCTCCGAGTCACGGTCGGATTCGATCTTGCTGCAAAATACTCTTGGTTGCCGGTTCCAGCGCGTTCAATACAAGAAGGCGCACTTTTTAGGTGATCTCTCTTACTCGGATTTTACGGAAGCCGCGGTCTCGAACGCGAGCTTCTCAGGCACGGACGGCGGGGCCAGGGACGCGCGGCAGGTCGAGGGCGTTCGTTTCTTCGCATCGCGATTGGGCAAGGCGCGGTTTGATGGCTATCGCTTCCGCGGCGGCGATTTTCGCGGCGTGGATCTCTCCGAGGCGAAGTTCTTCCATTGCTCCTTCGATCGTGCCGATTTCCGAGGCGCCATACTGCGAAAGACGCTTTTGCTCGATTGCGATCTGGAGGGTTGCGACCTGCGGGAGAGCGACCTCTCGGGCGCGATTCTGCGCGGGGCGAACCTCCAGGGAGCGCAACTTCATGGAGCGAATCTCGACCGTGCTGACCTCCGCAGCGCCCGGCTGGATGGCGTGGATCTTGCCGGAACGCGGAATCGTGGCCGGTGCAAGCTCGCCGCCGCTAGCACGAACGGTCCCGCACTCGCGGAGCTGGATGCAATCGCCGCACAGGCGAAAGAGCTCTCTCTGTCGATTCTCGTGAGCGACCACCGCCGCGATACCGCCATGATCAGCACCAGGCGGAGCATCAAACCCGGTGAATGGATCGTCGACCTTGGCCACTACGCGGCCATATGGCGAGGCCCCTATTATTCCGCCCCCACGCTCTCCGAGGTGCTTCTTACCGCCGCACGCGTGAGCGGATATCCCCCCGTTGAGTTCGAGCTGGCCACGGTGACGGCCCTAAAATCGCCACTCCGGGGAGAAAAGCTGCAAGAGCTTGTTCTTCGAGCCATCGCGGAAGCGTTCCTGCAAGAACTCCCGTCGGCAGAGGAGCTTGCCGCACGCAGGCAAGCGTGGGAGAAAAACGAAGAAGCGAAGCGCGCTGCGCTGGAAAGCGAGCTGGACATCTGGAGGCGTAGGCTCGACGAAAGCGATCGGCTGTATCAAGAAGAAAAAGTTCGGGCCAGACAGGCCGAGCTCAAGCGCATCCAGGAGGAGGTCGAAAAGGCCGCGGGCAAGGTGCAGGATCTGGCGTCGTTTGTGCGGGCGCTTGAGGTGCGGCTCGAGAAAAAAAGGCTCAAGCCGCCCCTCACGATGCTGCGTGCCACGGGCTTCCAGTTGTATCACGAGACCTCGAGCGCCCATGTGGCTGGGGTGGTCAAGAGCCAGAGCGAGCCGAATCGCATCTACGCCTGCCGGCTGGAGAGCGATGGAGCGTACGCTTGCTGCACGCAGAATCTGAGAAAATGCGGCGGCCTGCGCGACGCGCCTTGCAAGCACCTGCTGGTGCTTTTGATCGGCCTGGTGCAAGCTGGGTCGCTCGATCCCAGCGTGATCGACGGCTGGGTGGCCGAGACGCATGGGCTGCTTCCCGCGATCGACAGGGAGACGATGAGCGAGGTCTTTCTCAAGTACAAGGGCGCGGAGGCGGGCGAGATCGACTGGCGGCCGGCGGAGACAGCGCCCGAGGATTATTACATGGTGTGAAGAAATGATCACAACATTGCAGCAAGAGCTGGAGGAGATCAGAAGCACGCTCGACGGAGTGCGAACGCTCGTGGAAAATCTGTTCGTGCGGGGGCTGCGCACCTGCGGTCCCGGTGAGCAGGCGCGGCTAGGCGTGTTTTCGGAGTCGCTCGAGCAATCGGGGGCGGGGCGATTGGGGTCGCTTCTGGGCCGTCTGCGCGACCAGATCGCGGCCGACGATCGAGGGGCAGCCCGGACCTTGCTGCTGGCGCAGACGCACGTCCTGTTGCTCGATCGCCTGCTCACGCTCCGCGTTGTCAGCGAGCACTACCGCGCGGCGATCGAGGTCGCGCAGGCCGCGGCAGCCGAGGAGCAGGGGGCTCGTGTGATCGGGCTCGAGGAACCTGACGCTCAGTCCGAGGGCTAACCGGTGCTGGAACCACCCCACGCGCGAATGGCAGCGCTCGCGGACGAGCTTTCGGAGACGCTTGAGGATCTGCTCCGCGCGGGTCTGACGGCCGTGTCGCAATCCACCCTCGAGCGGCTGGATGTGAGCTTCAAGGAAGCAGCGCGGATGAAGCTGCCGCGGCTGGGCTCGATCCTTCGCGCAACGAACGAGGAGATCGGGCGGTTCGCGCGCAATGAACCCCAGTCCTCGCCGCGCAGGCTGGCGTTTTTCGTGGGCCGGGCGTGGATCCAGGCGCGGGCGCTCAAGCGTTTCATCGCTCGCGGCGATCAGCAAGCCCTCGAGCGCCTGCTTCTCACGCCCCAGACCACGGCCGTGGCACAGATCCGGTTTGTCACCCTGGGTGCGGCCAGGCGCGTGGTCCCAGGCGCGTTCGCGAGCTTCGAATTCCGGCTCCGCGCAATCGATGGCACAGGCGGCGTTGCGGCGGGAGAACCGCTCGTCTGGTCCTGCGTCTTCCCGTCCCCCAGCAAGCTCGACGTTCCCCCCGAGGCGTTTCTTCACCTGCCGCAAAGGCAGGGCTTTCACCCGGCGATCCTGCTCGAGAAACGCGTTGTCGATGCCGCCGCGATCGCACTCGCGGCCCAGCCCTCCGGCCCGCGCAGGCTGTCGTTGCAAGCGGAAAGTAAGCTTGCGCTGGGTGCGGAGTTTCACGCCTGGGATTCCCTGCTCGACTGGAACCAGGCGCAGGCCGCGGTGCGCATCACCCAGCACCAGCCGACCCCGCTCGATCTCGACATCGAGCTCCAGGAAGAGGTAATCCTCAGAGACTGGCAACCGCTCGACCCCCGCCCAGGCCACGATGAGTACGACGTCGTGCCGATCGAGGCAGGCTGGTTGCCCTTTGAGATCCGCCTCGACCGGGGGCCGTCGTGCGCCCCGCTGCGCGATCGGATCAGAACGTTCCTCGAGCGACAGGATCGCCCGCCGCTCTACGGTCTCGCCCATTACGAGTCGTGCCGGATTGTCCTGCAGCCACTCGCCGTGGTCGAAAATGCGGGGATCGACTATCTCACAATCTCAACGGAATCGTTCAGCCGGGCGACCCTGGTCCGGGCCATGAAGTTCACCTGAGCCCTGGGATCGAACCCGCGAGCGCAGTGTGAACGAGAGGAGAGCGAACGTGGCGAAGAAGACGGCGAAATCGATCGACCCCGCGCAGGCAGCGGAGATTCGAGCCAGTTCCCAGGGTACGGGCGACGTTCTGCGGCAACCGGCTGAGGTCCAGTACGCCGCGGAGCTCGAAGCGATCCGGCAGAACGACGGCGAGGCTGCTCCGCGGTCGTGGCGGCTCTCACCCCGCGCAGTGCTGCGCTATCTCACCGGCGGCGAAGCGGTCGACGCGGAGATCGGCGGCAAGATGACACGCGTGCCGATCACGCGCAAGTTCTTCGGCGACCGGGCGCTCGTCGAACGCGCGATCGTGACCCTGGCCTCCGAGCGGGCGCTTTTGCTCGTGGGCGACCCGGGTACGGGCAAAAGCTGGCTCTCGGAGCACCTGGCCGCCGCCATCAGCGGCGACTCAACCCTCGCGATCCAGGGCACAGCCGGTACCACCGAGGAACAGATCAAGTATTCCTGGAACATCGCCCGCGTGATCGCCGAGGGGCCAAACCCCAGCAATCTCATCCCCGCTCCCACCATGGTCGCCATGAAGGCGGGCAAGCTCCTGCGGTTCGAGGAAATCACCCGCTGCGTGCCCGACGTGCAGGACGCCCTGGTGTCGATCATCTCCGACAAGGCGATCGCCATCCCCGAGCTGCCCGACGCCAGTACCGTGTACGCCCGGCCCGGATTCAACATCATCGCCACCGCGAACTCTCGCGACCAGGGCGTCAACGAATTCTCCGCCGCACTGAAAAGACGATTTAATTATGTATATATGCCGATTGTTGCGGATCGCAAGACAGAAATCGAAATCGTCCGCCAGCGCATGGCGGATTTGCTCTCGCACGAAGACATTCCCGCCGTGCTCGAGCCTGGGATTCTTGAGCTGATCGCGACCGCGTTCCGCGAGCTGCGCGACGGCAAGACTGGCGAGGGAGTGAACGTGAAGCCGCCGGCCAATCCGCTGTCCACGGCGGAGGCGATCGGCACGGCGGTGGACGCGGTCCTGCACGCGCGGTACTTCGGCGACGGCGCGGTCACGGGCGCGGGGATCGCCCGCAACCTGATCGGGTCAATCGTCAAGGACGATCCGCAAGACCTCGCCGCGCTCAAGGAATACGTGGTAATCGTGGCGCGCAAGCGGGGGCTCCAGGATCCGCACTGGCGGGCGTTCCACGACGAGGCCGTGAATCTGCTTGGGTAGCCGCATGGACAGGCAAAAAGACGTGTCGCGCTCGATGGTTGCCGAGGCCGCCCTGGCCGCTCGGCTCGATCCCGACGCGCTCGCCGCCCAGGTGGATCAGATCCTGGGCGAGGCGATCGACTGGATCCCCGTGCGGCACCACTCGCCCGCGCTCGGGCGGATGGTCGCGGAGCGGCTGCGGCAACGCAGGCCGCGGATCGTGTTCATCGAATGCCCGTGGGAAGCGCAGGGGATGATCCAGTATTTGCTCGATCCTCAAACGCGCCCGCCCGTGGCGATCTATTCGTGCTATCGCCAGGATGCCGCGGCCGCCGCGCACGCGGGCGGGCCAGACACGCCCGGAGTGCGATCCTCGGCGTGGTATCCCCTCGTGAGCTATTCGCCTGAGCTCATCGCCATGCAGGCGGCCAGAGACCTGGGCGCGGAGGTGCAATTCATCGACCTGCCGCACTTCGCGCGCATCCCGCGGGCGCTTGCCGATCCGCTGAATCCTGAACCCGTCTCGCCCCACCCAGAACACGAGCCTGGCCCAGGGCTGCAAGAGTTCGCGCTTTCAAGCGCGTTCTACCAGGCGCTCGCGCGCATCGCCGGCCATCGCTCCTGGGAGGAGACGTGGGACGCACTCTTCGAAACGCCGCGCCCGGCACGCACCGCCGAATCCCTGCGCAGGGAGGTCGCGCTCTTTTGCGCAGGCGTCCGGGCCACGGCGGACCCAGCCGCGATCGCGGCCGACGGCACGCTCGCACGCGAGCGCTTCATGTGGCAGACGATCCGCCAAACACTCGCCGACCGCGGGCTCGACCCCGCCGTCGCCGCGGTCGTTTGCGGCGGCTTTCATATCTTCCTGGATCAGAATGATCCCGAGCCGCCCCCCGCGGTCCCACCGGTACCGCCCATGGTCACAATCGCGCCTTACTCGTACTTTCGGATCTCGAGGCTCGCCGGCTATGGCGCGGGCAACCGGGCCCCTCGGTTCTACGAGATGTGCGCTCACAGCTTCGCCGCGACCGGCAGCCACGACCAGGTCGTAATCGAGTTTCTGATCGACGTGATCAAGGAAGCCCGGCGCAAGGGCGAAAGCCTGTCGGTCGCCGACGCCATCAGCGCTGCACAGCACGCGCTTTTGCTGGCCCAGCTTCGCGGCCGCCGCGAACCCCTGCTCGATGACCTCACCGACGCGCTCGTGTCCTGCTGCGCCAGGGGGAATCCGCTCACCGACGCCACGCATTTGCTGGCGGCAATCGACGAGGTCAAGATCGGCACCCGGCTCGGACGCGTCACGGAACGCATCGGCCGCTTGCCCATCATCAGCGACTTTTATGACCAGCTCGAGCGGCTCGAGCTGGCCGCGGTGGTCGAACGCGAAAACGTATGCGACTATGTGCTCGACAGGCGAAAACCGCTCGACTTCGCGCGCTCCGCGTTTCTGCACAGGGTCCAGTTTCTAGGGCTGGAAATCGGCACGGTTTCGCGTGAAGCGGCCGCTTTCGGCCAGTCGATCTTCAGGGAGCACTGGCGGATTCTCTGGACGCCCCGGCTGGAGGCCGGGCTCATCGAGAAGAACCTCCTGGGCGACACGATCGAGAACGCGGCCACGACATTGCTGACCGAGAGCCTGGGTTCGCGGGGCGCGCAGGCAAGCGCAACCTGCCGCACGCTCTTGAACGCGGTGGAAATGGATTTGCCGCGGCTGGTGGTGCAGGCCGAGCCGATGGCGGCTCAGGCCATCGATCACGACGATCGCCTGTTTTCGTTGGCCGATGCGCTCGCAGCGCTCCTGATCCTCGAGCGTTACGCGGCCTACCGCGGCCTGGACAGGGGCAATCTTGCCGAGCTGATCGGCCGCGCTTTCGATCGCGCGTGCCTTGCCATCCTGGACATCGTCGCCGCGCCCGAGGAAGAATGGGAACAGGTCGTCCAGGCGCTCCTGGCGCTGGCCGAGCCGGCGATCGAGCGTGAAGATATGAACACAACACTTTTTGCAACCCAGGTCGCGGCCGCCGCGCGGGTGTCCACGGTTCCTTACCTTCGGGGGCTATTCCTGGGCGTGCTTTGCGAGCTGCGGCGGCTCGAGGTGGACGCACTTGCGAGCGCGCTTCTGGGCTACGTGCGCGGCCCGCGCGAGGAGCAGATTCACGCGGGCGATTTTCTGCAAGGCGTGCTCCGGGTTTCGCGGATTGCGATTCTGCTCGGCGCACAGGCGATCGTCGCGGCCGTGGATGAGCTGCTCCGTCTCGCGGACGAGGAGTCGTTCCTTGTGATCCTGGCGAAGCTCCGCGCGGCCTTCGAATTGCTGCATGACCGCCAGCGCGATCGCATCGCGGCCCTTGTGGCTGAGCTCCATGGCCTCAAGGAGGGCGAATCCCTGCGCAGGCTGGCGACCAGCGTGGGTGCGGCAGCGCTCATGGCCGAGCTCGATGCCTCCGCCGCGGCGATTCTCGACCAATGGCTCGGAGACGCCCCTTGAGGGACAGACGCACATGACGCCCAATCATAACGCCCTCGACCGCCAGACCCTGACGCGCTGGCGGCTCGTGCTCGGCAAGAGCGCTGAGACGCACGGCCTTGGCCTCGCGCCCGGCGATGAGCAATCCAGGAGAATCGAACAGCTCCTGGGTTATCTGTTCGGGGAGGGATCTGCCCCTTCACAACCCGCGCGCGGGCAGGCCTCGCTCGCACCCGGCCACCCCATGACCATCCCCCGCTGGGTCGACGAGGTCAATGAACTCTTCCCACGCCAGGCCAGGGAGGTCATGGAGCGCGAGCTCGTCGCGCGCAGGGGTCTCAAGGCAATCCTGGAAAAACCCGAAGTCCTCGAGCGCATCGAGCCCAGCACCGAGCTTGTGAAGACGCTTCTCACGCACAAGGGCTTGCTCAACGAAAAGACACGCGTGCTCGCGCGGAAGATCATCGACCAGGTGGTGCAGGAGCTGAAAAACAAGCTGAGACTCCAGGTTCTGCGCACGATCACAGGCGCGATCCGCCGCGATCAGCACTCCCCGCGCAAGGTCTTCCGCAATCTTGACCTCAAGCGCACGATTCGCCGCAACCTGCACCACTTCGACCGCAAGACGCAAAAGCTGCTCGTCTCGCGTATCTACTATCACGCGGCCGAGAGCAGGCATCAGCCATGGCAGGTCATCATCGCCGTCGACCAGTCGGGCTCGATGCTCGAATCGGCGATCTTTTCCGCGGTGATGGCGTCGATCTTTCACGCCCTGCCGGCGGTGCGCACCAGCCTGTTCGCGTTTGACACCGAGGTCGCGGATCTGACCGAACGCCTCAACGAACCTGTGGATGTTCTTATGACGATGCAACTTGGCGGCGGGACCGACATCACCCGCGCGCTTCAGTACGCCGAGCAGCTCGTGCGCCAGCCGTTGCGCACAATCGTGGTCCTCGTGACGGATTTCCACGAAGGCCGGCCGGAAGCGATGTTGATCCAGCAGGTGAAGCGGATGGCCCAGGCTGGGATCCGGATGATCGGCCTCGCTGCGCTCGGATACGACGCTCGGCCCGCGTACAACAAAAGCACGGCCGGCAAGTGCCGCAAGGCCGGCATGGATATACTCTCATGCACGCCCGAGTCCCTGGCCGAGGCCATGGCGCGGATCATTCGAGGCTGATCTCGATCGCCCTGGGCTCCCGGCCGCTGGGACACGCTCAGGCTCACTCCGCCCCACGCGCAGGGAAGTCGGTATAACCGTCCGCCCCCGTGGGCGAGTACCAGGCCGACATGGGCGCATCGGGCGCGAGCGGCCAGCCGTTCCGGAACCGATCAACAAGATCAGGATTGCTGATGAACGGGCGCCCGAACGCGACCAGGTCCGCCCGGCCCTCGGCGACCGCCTTCTCGGCCGTTTCCTGGGTGTAGCCGCAGTTGGCGACCAGCGGACCGTGAAAAACCTTGCGAAACGCATCGAGCGTCATCGGCTCGCCCAGGCCATGAAAGCCAAACGCCAGCCCGTCCATGACGTGCAGATAGGCCAGGCCATGGCGATCCAGTTCGCCCGCGGTGTAGGTGAACTGCTCCCGAAAATCAGCCGAGCCCATGTCGTTGAAGACTCCGTTGGGTGAAAGCCGCACGCCGATGCGATTCGCGGGCCACACCGAGGAGACCGCCTCGACGACCTCCTTGAGAAAGCGGTAGCGATTCACCACGCTGCCGCCGTAGGCGTCGGTACGCTGGTTCGTTTTCGATTGCAGGAAGGTGTCGATCAGATACCCGTTCGCGCCATGGATCTCGACACCGTCGAAGCCAGCCTCCCGGGCGCGTTCCGCCGCCCGCTTGTAGTCGGCGACGATGAGAGGAATCTCATGCGTCTCGAGCGCGCGCGGGACCTCGTACGGTTCCTTGCCATTGGGCGTATGGATGAAGTCTCCGTTGATCTTGATCGCCGAGGGCGCCACCGCCAGCGCGCCCTGGTGAAAGCTGCTGTGCGACGCCCGGCCCATGTGCCAGAGCTGGACGAAAATCACACCCCCCTTCGCGTGCACAGCGCTGGTAACGCGCTTCCAGCCCTCCACCATGGCGTCTGTGTAGATTCCGGGAGATTCATTCCAGCCGTTGGCCTGTTCCGAGATCGTCGTGGCCTCGGTGATGAGCAACCCGGCTGTGCTGCGCTGGGCGTAATATTCCGCCATGAGGGCGTTCGGCAGCCGCTCGATCCCCGCCCGCGAACGGGTCATGGGTGCGAGCACAATCCGATTCGCCAGCGTGAGGCCGCCCAGCAAGAACGGCTGAAAAAGCGCGCGCGTCGACATCCTTTATCTTTCCCCTTGAGTCTACAAATGTGATGCGTACGAAGGATACGCAGCCCACACTCGCTCGACAAGGGAAGACGCTCACACATGAGCGCAGGCCAGGCGAACAGTTACGATTGCAGGCGTCGCCGGGTGCGAGAACGGGCTCAGCGCTGGGAAAGACTCGCCGGGCCAGCCTGCGCTGCACCGCGGCGATAGGGGACCTCGCAGACCTCGCACTCGAACAAAAGCGAGTGCATCCAGCAGCCGACGCAGAACCCCAGCACCGCCTCCAGCCACGTGAGCAAATAGCAAATCGCCACGACGCCAATGATCCACACGTTCGAAAAATGCAAAAGCCGCATCCCCAGGCACGTCACGCCCAGCGATCCCCCCAGAATCCAGGCGAATCGTTTGGGCTGATTCGGCTTCCACACCGGCCGGACACGCATTGTGATCAACGTGCCCAGCACCCCCGTCGGCGAGAACGGAGTCAAGCCAAAAGCCGCCGCCATGAACATGTCAAAAATCACATACGGCCCAACGTAAATCACCGGATCAAGCTGGGGCGCGGCGATTAGCAAGAAGATCGTCGTGGCGGAAAGCGCGTTCAAAAGCCCCGCCCGGGCGCGCGTCGCCGTCTCGTTGACCCGCATTCCCGTCATGCCAGGCATTTCCTGACCCATCTTCCACCAGGGGGTGGTCAGGAACGTGTGAAATCCATGGGGACCTTCCGCCACGTCCATTCTCCCGCCGATCTCGGCCAGACGATGCTCCTTTCCACGCATGGCGTCATGCTGCGCACGGGGCCAACCCTGGCCCAGCGGAAATGGAGCCCAGATAAACTGTATGCCCTCTCAGGCATATAATTGTAGAGGAGGCCAGGAAAAAGGCAACTCAGCTTGCCGCGAGATTGGTCAGAGGGACTGGCCAGACCCGGCGACTGGGCCGCGTTTCTGGCGGTCGCCCTCAGGCGTAGTTGAGCTGCCAGGACACGCCGAAGCGATCGTTGACCCAGGTGAACCTGGTGCTGAAGCCGTAATTCGCCGGCGGCATCAGGACCGAGCCGCCTGCCGAAAGACGGTTGAACGCGGAGTCGAGCTCAGCCTCGCTCTCGCACTCGACAAAGAGAGACGTCGCGGGCGTGAATGTGAAGTTGTGCTTCACCGGACTGTCGATGCACATCACAGGCTGGCCGGCGAGCAGGAACTCCGCCCGCTTGATGCTTCCCGCCGGGCCCGGTTCGCCAGGTCCGTAGTGCTCGATGCGCACGACCCCGGACCGGGGGAAGAGGCTCACGTAAAATTCCATGGCCGCCTGGGCTGATCCCTCGAACATCAAAAAAGGTGTGATCGCGGTCGCCATGGGAACGGGTGCTCCTTTTCTCACGTGACGATGTGTGCTGGATCAGCGTCTCGAGTTGCTGGGAATGCGTGGGGCCATGCGTCTTTCTGTTTCTGATCCTCGGCGCGGTTTCAACGGCCGCAAGCAGGTGGTCGGGTCGTCGCCTCGGCCCTGGCCGGCCGCCGTCGAAGGCATGGAGAGTCCGCAGGGCCCTGCGCCGTGCTCGAAACCTCAGCCCTGGTACGGGCTCGCTCGCCGAATCCGCTCACAATCACCCCCAGATCGTTCTCGAATCCTCCGGCTGGTCGGGACGGTCGAGCTCAGGCTGGATCCTGATCGCAATCGCCAGGACATGCTTCTCAAGATATCCCTGGTCGCCCCAGTTCATGTCTGCCAGGTAACTCGCGGCGAACTCCGCGAAGCCCTCGTTCGCCTCGCGGCTCTCATACGCGTCGAACAGCGAAAACAGCAGGCGCAGGATATGATCGCCGAGCGAGCCGACCCACCACGCCGGAGGCATGTACGTCCCCCCGCGACGCTTGTTGAACCGCAGCGATTGGACCGCCTGAGGGATGTAATCAAAGCGTTCCTCTTCCACCGCGCCGCAGTTGGGGCAGGGCACCTCGCGATCGTAGGGAATATAGAACGCCCCACAGTGTTCGCAGGCGTGATCATACACGACGTGAAGGGTCATCTCGCCTCCCGGGGAACGGAGGTCATTATCCGCGGACATGCCTCGGTGCGCTCAATACCAGTGTAACCGAACTCTCGAGCGCAACGGCAATCGCGAACTTCAAGGACGCGGCGAATCGATCAGCGCCTTTGCCGCGTTCCCCCGCTCCGCGCAAGGATAGAGGATCTCGTCATCGCCGTTCGTTCCACGAACGCGCCGGACGTACAGGATCGACTTGTGGTCTGCTGAGCCGATCAACAAGGACGAGCCGTCTTCAAGGTGATACTCGTAGATGTAGATTCCGCTGCCCACCTCGCGATCGGGCTCGCCCAGCCGGGCGAATACGCTCTCGAGCGAAGCGCTCTTCCAATCCAGGTCGACGGATGCCAGGGAACGGAGCCCGCAAACCGGGGCTGATTCACGGGGCTCAGGGGGCGCGGACGGTGCACGGGGATCTGTGCACCCAGTGAGCAGAAGCGAGAGGATCAGTGGCCCGCCGTTTCTCATGGGGTTACGACCTTCTCACTCTGCAGCTTTTGCCAACCAAACTTCCGTTCCAATCGGCACCTCGGATTTAGCCAATCTGACCACGATTGGAAAAGCTGCCTTCCCGCTCGTGAGTTCAATGCTGTCGATCCTGGTCTCGACCTCGGACCCGTCGGGCCGTCGCAGTCGCAGCGCATCGCCGACACGAAATCGCTCGCTCACCGCCGGAATAATCCCAGGCACGAGAATGATTCCGCGATGGTGGATTGTGAAGACGTCCTCCACGGTGAAGAGAAGGGGCATGGCTCAATCTCCACGTTCGCCCAGGCCGCCAGGGCCGAACACAACCGCGGCAACCAGCACCACAATCTGATGATTCATGGCAATCTCCACGCACCGTTGGAATCGCCGCTCGATTCGCTCCTGCCCATTCCCGGGCGCCGCACGATCTGCGCCAGACGATGGGCCTACGAAGCAGGCGCAAGCAACACATCCCGAACACCCATGCGCTTGAGTGCCTTGATCATGGCCTCCCGCGGCACACGGTAAATCCTCATCCCCGCGCGGTATTCGTAGTACGCATCGTGATGCCCGGGAAGCAGGTCGATCTCGAACGACTCGCCGTTCTTTGCTTGAGAGATCCGCACATGAGCCCACGGAGCGCACTTGTGGTCCTCGGTCTCGCGCGCGTCGCGGAGCAGGGCCAGAAACTCTCGGATCGCGGACTTGTCGAAGGTGCGAATCGAATTGTGCCTGTCAGCCGCTTCCGCCGCGGGCGGGATTGAGATCGCAACAAAGTTGACAAGGGACGGTTCGACCGCGATCCCTTCCGGGCCGCCGCAACCACAAACCAGGCAGAGCAGGCCCAGTGTGAGCCATCGCAGAAACGCTTGTTGACGTGACGAAATCAACATTCAAGCATCCTGTTGCCAGAACTATCAAACGTATTCGCCGGCTCGACGGCTGAGCCGGTCATCCCCCTGCGCCTGGAGTGACCGGCTTGAGTCCAGTATATCGCGTAACTCGGGTTACAGGGGCGGCGTCGAGAGTCGCCAGAATCCATCCGGATCCTCGCCCCCTGGTTCTGGTCGAGCGTGTTGAGCAAGCCGGCAATCGACGGGAGGGCCTGGTGTCTTCACCCGGCCGCCGACCACAGGCGCTCCAGTCAGGCCGCGGAGACTCACGCCGGCCGTGGCCGCAGCAGCGTTCGAATCCACGCCAGCAGCCGCGG
>DAIDHX010000055.1 GCA_027451885.1 Planctomycetales bacterium | reverse complement strand
CGTAATACTCCGGATGCTGTTCGACCCAGGGATGATCGAGGCCGGTATGGTTGGGCACGAAGTCGAGCATGAGCTTGAGCCCGCGGTCGCCGAGCCGTTCACGCAGCCGGGCGAGCGCAGCGTCGCCCCCCAGTTGCTCATGCGTTCGATAGCCCGTGATGGCGAAGCCGGAGCCCTCGATGTCCTCGTCGCGCAGGTCGGGCAGCGTGCGAGCGAATCCCGCACGCCAATCCGGCTGGCTGCGTGAGACCTGCTGGCCGAGCATCCCCGTCTGCCAAACGCTCAGAAACCACACCCAGTCGAAGCCGAGCTCGGTGATGCGGTCAAGCTCCTGGCCTGGGATATCGTCGAGCGTGGCCCTCCGGCCCAGCGCGCGGCTTAGCTCCGTGAGCCAGACGCGGGTGTTGATCTGATAGAGCGAAGGATAGCGGGGGGTGGTCATTGATCGGGCTCTCATGGGGCGTTGGGGAACTGGGCATGGAGGTCTGGGTCGCCGTGGCTCGGTCCTGCCGGTTCATCCTCGAGGTGGGCGAAGGGCCGAATCAGATACGCAAACAAAACAGCGCCAAGGGTCGACACAAGCGCGTACGCCACGACCGCCGTCACGGCCGGAGTCCCTGGAAAGCTTGCCGTTACGATCGCGAGCGCAACCGCGGCGTTGCGAGTCGTCGAAGTGACGGCCAGGGTCTTGCGGCCAGTGGCCGAGGGACCGCCGCAAAGCCAGCCGAATGCCAGGCTCGCGAGCAAGAGCAGAGCCATCCAGAGCCAGCCACGCGGGCGGATTGTTGCCAGCTCCACGCGCTGGGCGATCACCAGGCAAACGACCAGCAATACGAAAAGACCGCTGGCCAGGCCATGGACGGGCCGCGCAAGCTTCGCGGCGGCCGCGGGTGCGTAAGCATGGAGGCCAAGTCCAGTGAAAAGCGGGACAAGCTGGGTCATGAGGAGCACGCGCACGATCGCGAGGGGGTCGACAACAAGCGTTTCGTCACCGCCCGCGCGAGCGGCCAGCAGTCCCAGCAAGAGCGGCGAGAGAAAAACCGACAGGCCCGCCAGGATGAGCATGAGGCCGATGGCGCGTGGCACGTCCCCGCGCGCGAGCCCCGTGATGGGCGGGCCAAGTGGCGCGCCGGGACAGACCGCGAGCGTGAGGAATCCAAGCGCGACGCGTGGATCAGGCCGGGCCAGGCCGAGCAGGGCCAGGGTGACCGCGGGAATCAGCGCGTAGTTCACAAGGATTGCGAGCAAGGCGATGCGCAGCGCCCGTGCTGCCGCGATCACGCCGTCAAAGCGAAATCGCAGCCCCATGTCGAGCATGATCAGCACGAGCGCGATGAGCGTGAGCGGGGCGATCACGGCGTCGGACTCCCCTGCGCGACTGGCTCAGGTTGCCACGGGCGCGTCCGCCTCCGCACGCGCAGCGGCCGTAGCATAGGAATCCTTGCCCACCTGGAGCGCTTCCCTGGCATCGATCGTGGCGAACAGATGCATCGACCGCGCCACGACTCCGGTCCAGCCAGTCTGATGACTTGCGCCTAACCCCGCGCCGTTGTCGCCGTGGAAGTACTCATAGAAAAGCAGGCAGTCGCGCCAGTGGGGATCGGTCTGGAACGTTTCGCAGCCTCCGAAGACGGGGCGCAGGCCGTCCTCGCCGCGGGCGAAGATGCTGGCGATTCTGCGCGAGATTTCCTCAGCGACCTGGTAGAGGTTCATTCTGCGCCCGGAGCCCGTGGGGCATTCGACGGTGAAATCCGCGCCATAGTATAGGTAGTACTGCAACAAGGCGCGCACAATGAGCGCATTGACGGGCACCCAGATCGGTCCCCGCCAGTTTGAATTCCCGCCGAACATGCCGGTGTCGGACTCCGCGGGTAGATAGCCAGCACGGTAGAGCTGCCCCCCTGCCTCGATCTGATAGGGGTGATCCGCGTGATAGCGCGACAGCGAGCGGATGCCGTGGGGGCTCAGAAATTCGTTCTCGTCGAGCATCTTCTCGAGGACTCTGCGGAGCTTGACCTCGTCCAGAATGGAGCCCAGCATGCGGCCGGCGATGCCCGGCTTGAGGGGATTGTGGATTGTGGCGGCGAGTTCCGGCCGGGCCTCGAGGAACCACTGGAAGCGCTCTTTGAGCTCTGGATTGCGGGCGAGAAGCTTGCCCTGGTACGCCGTCGCCGCGCAGAACGGCAAGAGACCAACCATCGAGCGTACCTTGAGGCGTTCAGAACGGCCGTCGGGCAGGCGCAGGACGTCGTAGAAGAAGCCGTCTTCCTCGTCCCACATCCCGGTATCCTCGCCCAGATGGGACATCGCCGAGCCGATCCAGACGAAATGCTCGCAGAACTTGAGCGCCATGTCCTCGTATTCGGGATCGGTACAGGCCAGCTCGATGGCGATCTCGAGCATGTTCTGGCAATAAAGCGCCATCCAGGCCGTGCCGTCGGCCTGCTCGAGATAACCGCCCGTGGGCAAGGGTGCGCTGCGGTCGAAGACGCCGATATTGTCGAGGCCGAGAAATCCCCCCTCAAAGACGTTGCGCCCCGACCGGTCCTTGCGATTGACCCACCAGGTAAAGTTGAGCAGGAGCTTCTGGAAGCAGCTCTTGAGCCATTCGCGATCACCCTCGCCATGCTGCGCCGTCTCGAGGCGGTAAGTGAAGATGGTCGCCCAGGCGTGAACGGGGGGATTCACATCGCCGAAGTTCCATTCGTAGGCGGGGATCTGGCCGTTGGGATGCATGTAGCGCTCGCGGAGCATGAGCCGGAGCTGTTGCTTGCCGAAATCAGGATCTACAAGTGTAAGCGCAAGCACATGAAACGCAAGATCCCAGGCTGCGTACCAGGGGTATTCCCACTTGTCGGGCATCGAGATCACGTCGCCGTTGTACATGTGATGCCAGTGATCGTTGCGGGGCGCTGCCTTGCGTCTGGGTTTGAAGGGATCCGAGCCGCGTTCCTCGAGCCATTTGTCGACGTCGTAGTGGTAGAACTGCTTGGACCAGAGCATGCCGGCCAGGGCCTGGCGCATCACATTGGCGCGGTCGGCGTCGAGCGTGGGGGGAATCACGGTTGCGTAGAACTCATCGGCCTCGCGTTTTCGCAGCGTGAGGATCTCATCGAAGGCCGCGCCGAAGCTGCCGCTCGAGCCGTTGCGCGAGGCCAGATCAGCGGGCGAAACGACGCCCAGCCTGAGCCGCAGCGTCTCCGATCCCCGCGCGGGGATCTTGAGCTGATAATGCGCGGCGGCCTTGGTGCCTAATTGTTGCGGGTTC
Source organism: Planctomycetales bacterium (assembly GCA_027451885.1). GTDB lineage: Bacteria > Planctomycetota > Planctomycetia > Isosphaerales > Isosphaeraceae > JAKBAP01. The sequence goes on along the minus strand of DAIDHX010000055.1, from coordinate 17,815 downwards.
ACCGCATCGGCCTGGCCGTGCACAACGGCGGCATGGATTCCGTCCTTCACGTAGGGGGTTCGATTGGGCACGCCGAAGATGCGGAGCGTGTTGGTCTCGTTCTCCGTGAAGAGCAAGGGTACTTCGCGATCGCAGGCCAGGAAAAGGTCCCCGAGCTCGGGATGAGAGCAGGAGACGATCGCGCCCGGCTCGTTGGACCTGCGCAGCATCGGCCGCTGGCTCGTGGGCAGCCACGACCAGAGGTTGCGGAACCAGAGCGTGGGGAGCACGTGCAATTCGGCCGGCTCGGGCCCGCGATTGTGGATCGTAACCTGGATCAGAATCTCCTCGGCCGCTTCCTTGGCGTATTCCACGAAGACGTCGAAGTAACGGTCGCCCTCGAAGATCCCGGTGTCGATGAGCTCGTATTCGAATTCGTTCTTGCCGCGGCGGCGGTTGGTCTCGACAAGATCGGTGTAGGGAAACGCGCGCTGGGGGTACTTGTACAGGTACTTCATGTACGAGTGCGTTGGCGTGCTATCGAGGTAGAAGTAATACTCCTTCACGTCCTCGCCGTGATTGCCCTCGCTGTTGGTGAGGCCGAAGAGGCGTTCCTTGAGGATCGGATCCACGCCATTCCAGAGCGCAATCGCGAAGCAGAGCCGCTGGCGATCGTCCGAGATTCCGGCGAGCCCGTCCTCGCCCCAGCGATACGCCCGCGAGCGGGCCTGGTCGTGGCTGAAGTAATTCCAGGCGTCGCCCCCTTCGCTGTAATCCTCGCGCACGGTTCCCCATTGCCGTTCACTGAGATACGGCCCCCAGAGCCGCCAGGGAACTTCACCATCGTGTGCCAGGGAGAGCCGATCGTGTTCCGCGGTCATGGGGACGCTCGTTTTGGATGTGTCGCGAGAGCTGAACCGATTTGACGCTTTCCACATATCTGAGCATACCACCGCCAGGGAGCCAACGCGCCAGGCATTTCCCATAAACGAGCAATTCGACTCATGCGCAGGCCGAGTGCCGGCCGCGCGGGATCATGCGGTCGGCCTGGTGCAGATTCTGGGTGTGCGCGGGCGCCGGAAAGCGTCATAATAGGTTTAGCTTGTGGTGAGGTTTTGGCACGGAGGAGAGGAACTGGTGGGATGATCGCGCAGAGCAAACTGTACCTCAACCTGTACGTGGACAGGGCGCGTCCCGAGCAATGGGTTGTCCGAGATCACCAGGGGCGATTCTGGCGTGTTCCCTCGGGTGATGACGCCTGGGAAAGGCGCAGGCCGTTCGTGCCGACGGAAGAGACCGAGCTCGAGCCCGTTCCAGGCCACTACAAGTACATGCTCGGGCTGCCGTTCTAGCCGGCCGCATTGCGGATTCGCAAGCGACCGGCTGAGCGGAGGTTGATCCGGGGGCCTAGATGTTATCGGCCGAGGTGTCGCGGATTGCGGCCGCGCTGTTGTTGCCCCAGCGCCAGTCTCGGATTTCGGGCATATCGTCGCCATGGCGGGCGATGTACTGCTTGTGATCGATCAGCTTTTCGCGGATGGCCTGCTGCGCGTACGCCGCGCGCGAACCGAGCTTGGGCACGCGGTCGATGACGTCGCTCACGAGGCTGAAGCGATCGAGTTGATTGAGCACCGCCATGTCGAACGGCGTGGTGGTTGTGCCTTCTTCCTTGTAGCCGCGGACGTGCAGATTGGCGTGGTTCGTACGCCTGTATGTCAGGCGGTGGATGAGCCAGGGGTAGCCGTGGAAGGCAAAGATGATCGGCTTGTCGCGCGTGAAGAGGGCGTCGAACTCCTTGTGTGAGAGCCCGTGCGGGTGCTCCTCCGAAGGCTGGAGCTTCATCAGGTTGACGACGTTCACGACGCGGATTTTGAGCTCCGGCAAATGCCTGCGCAGGAGGTCGACGGCGGCGAGCGTTTCGAGCGTGGGCACATCGCCGCAGCAGGCCATGACGACGTCCGGCTCGCCCCCCTTGTCGTTGCTCGCCCATTCCCAGATCGAGAGCCCCGCCGTGCAGTGCTTCACCGCCTGGTCCATGGTGAGCCACTGGTGCGCGGGCTGCTTGCCGGCCACGATCACGTTGATATAGTTGCGGCTGCGCAGGCAGTGATCAGTCACCGAGAGCAGGCAATTGGCATCCGGCGGCAAATAGACGCGAATGACCTCGGCCTTCTTGTTGACCACGTGGTCGATGAAGCCGGGATCCTGGTGGCTGAAACCGTTGTGGTCCTGCCGCCAGACGTGGCTCGAGAGCAAGTAATTGAGCGACGCGATCGGGCGTCGCCAGGGAATATCGTGGCACACCTTGAGCCACTTGGCGTGCTGGTTGAACATCGAGTCGATGATGTGAATGAAGGCTTCATAGCACGAGAAGAAGCCATGCCTGCCGGTGAGCAGATAGCCCTCGAGCCAGCCCTGGCACTGGTGCTCGCTCAGGACCTCCATGACGCGGCCGTCGGGCGCGAGATGGTCGTCTTCGGGGAGAATCTGGGCGGTGTAACAGCGATTGGTGACTTCCAGCACGTCTTGCCAGCGATTGGAGTTATTTTCATCCGGGCTGAAGAGGCGGAAGTTTTGTCGATCGAGGTTGAGCTTCATGACGTCGCGGAGGAACTTGCCTTGCACGCGCGTGGCTTCCGCGCTTGCCCCACCCGGCGCGGGGACCTGGACGGCGTAATCGTGGAAATCGGGGAGTTTGAGATCCTGGAGCAAGACGCCCCCATTCGCGTGCGGGTTCGCGCCCATGCGCCTGTCCCCTCTGGGGGCGAGCGCCGCGAGCTCGGGCCGCAGCCGGCCGGTCGCGTCAAATAGCTCCTCCGGCTGGTAGCTCTTCATCCAGCTTTCGAGGATTCGGACATGCTCAAGTGAGTTCATCTCACCCATGGGGACCTGGTGGCTGCGCCAGTAGTCCTCGCACTTCTTGCCGTCGATTTCGGGCGGGCAGGTCCAGCCTTTCGGAGTGCGCAGCACGATCATTGGCCAGGCGGGCCGGCCCTGGAAGCCCTTCTGCCGCGCGTCGGTCTGGATGCGTTTGATCTCGGCCATGGCGGTGTCGAGCGTCTCGGCCATGGCCGCGTGCACCTTGAGCGGATCGTGCCCTTCCACGAAGTACGGCTTGTAGCCGTAGCCCTCGAAGAGCTTCTTGAGCTCGTCGTGGGGGATCCGGGCCAGGAAGCAGGGATTGGCGATCTTGTAGCCGTTCAGGTGCAGGATGGGGAGCACTGCACCGTCGCGGGCGGGATTGAGAAACTTGTTCGAATGCCAGCTCGTGGCCATGGGGCCGGTCTCGGCCTCGCCATCGCCGACCACGCAGGCGACGATCAGGTCTGGGTTGTCGAACGCCGCGCCATACGCGTGCGACAGTGCGTAACCGAGCTCGCCGCCTTCGTGGATCGAGCCCGGGGTCTCGGGCGCGACGTGGCTGGGAATTCCGCCCGGAAAGCTGAACTGGGTGAAGAGCCGCTTCATGCCCTCTTCATCCTGGCCGATGTTGGGATAAACCTCAGAATACGTCCCCTCGAGATAGACATTGGCCACGAGCCCGGGCCCGCCGTGCCCAGGACCGGCGATGTAGATCATCGAGAGGTCCTGCTCCTTGATGATCCGATTCAAATGCACATAAATGAAGTTAAGACCAGGTGTTGTTCCCCAGTGGCCCAGCAGGCGCGGCTTCACGTGCTCGCGGGCGAGCGGGATTTTGAGCAGCGGGTTGTCGAGCAGATAAATCTGGCCGACGGCGAGATAGTTGGCCGCGCGCCAGTAGGCGTCCATGAGCCGCAGTGTATCGGCGGAGATTGAAGAGCGGCTCGCTGCCTGATCACCCGCTCTGCCGGTCGCTTTGGTCTCTGCTGTCGCCACCGTTTGACTCCTCTGCGTTCTATCAGAAAACCGTTCGATCGTTCGACCCCGCGATTGTAATCACCCTGGGCGGAGTTATCGCAAAATCTTCATGGAGAATCCCTGCCCTTTATGTGTGCGCGGGCGCCTGGCCCTCATGGTTTTGGCAAGACTGCCGCACACGCCCTGCGGAGGTATTCTTCGTATTCCCATTCGCCGCTGCTGCCGGTCTGGCGGACGACGACGAGATCGAGGCTGGGCACAAACGCGATTAACTGACCACCGGAGCCGGGCTTGGAGCGGGCGTCGGCGGGAATTCCCTTGCCGCTGCGCCCCCCCTCGCCGGTAAGCCGCGCCGGCAGCTCCCATCCATGAGAGAAGACTTGAGCATTGATCTTGAATCGCATCTCCGGGCCCTGGACATTGTGCGTGGGCGATGCGGTTTCGGCCACGAACCAGCGCGGGATGACCTGCTTGTCGCCCCAGCGTCCGTTGTGGAGCATGCAATAAGCGACGCGTGCCATTTCGCGCGCGGGCAATCCCAGCCCGTGCGAGGGATGGCGGCCGATATCGGGGCCGCCGTTGTACAACTGAAACCACGAGAACCCGATTCCGAGCGGCTTCCAGAGGGCCTGGTCGGTGAACCGGTCAAAAGGGATGCCGGTGACGGTTTCGCAAACGAGCGACGCGTGGGCAAAGGCGTGGGTCGAATAGCCCGAGCGTGTGCCAGGATCGAACGCCAGCCGGGCGGTGCGTGCGTCGCCGGTCAGGCCGAGGATGTATTCCCACGAGCCGTCGTTGGGGGCTCCCGTGGCCTCGGGGCAGATTCCCGAGGTGTGGTTCAGAAGCTGGGCGACAGTGATCCTGGCCTTGCGGGGGTCCGAAAGGGGGGCTGCCTGGGGGATGAAGTCGAACGCCCGATCCTGGAAGGTCATCCGTCTGGGCGTCCGCCCCTCGAGACTGCGCTCAGACGCGATCGCGAGCACGGTCGCGCAGATGGCCTTCGAGCAAGACGCGATGCGCTCGCTGCTGGAAACCGCGCTTCGGCCCCGTTCTTCCTGGAGCACAATGAACCCGCGGCGGATCACCACTGCGGCGAAGGCGCGATGGTCGGACCTGCGCAGCCAGTCGCGTAGCGCCTCGAGTTTTTCCGGATCCATGCCCGCAGCGCGAATCGCCGCGGGGTCGCGTAACACCGGCCAGCCTCCTTGCGATTCGGGTGGCGGAAACCGGGGTGCCATGGCCGCGTCCGGTTCTGGCGAGGTCAGTTCGCGGAGGGCGGAGTAGACGATTGGATCGTCCGACGCGCCGTCAAAGGTGAAAGGCGCGTGCTGATTGACCTTCTCCGCCATGAAGCCCCACGAGGCCCCCTGCTCGGCACAAAGCACAAGCGCGCACGCCGCGGCCTCGCCGAGTTTGTCGTCCTCGTTGCAGACAATCGGCTTGCCAAGATGCTTTAGCGCCTGGATGCGAGCTGGGATCTCCTGCAGCCGCGTCCCGTTGAAGTGGACGAGCACAAAGTCGGCGGCTTGAGCAATCGGAGCGGAGCTCTTGCCATCGCCCAGCCCGCTCGTCGAAACGAGCAGCCCGGGCGCAGCGGCCTTTGCTAGACCGATCAGCTCGATCTCGCCCTGTTCCCGGCGGATCACGTCGCGATCAAAGCCCGCGTGGCTGTACTCGTTGGCGATCTCGAGCACGACGTTGCGATACCCTCGTTCGCGGATCCACGCCGCAATATTGGTGACGGCCCTGCGCACCGCGGCGTCATCTCTCAGAATCTGATCCTGACGCTGATAGAAACAGCCAAGGATGACGACCAGCCCTGCGCGGTCGCAGGCCTCGATCACACGGCTCACACGCTCGAGATACGAGGGCCGAAGCGTTCCGTCCGGCTCGAAGGCCGAATTGAATGCTCCCTCGTAGCCTGGCATCCCTCCTTGAAGATTGATCGTGAATGCTGAGACCCCCTGTTCCTTGTAGTTCGCCAGACGAGCCAGGAAGCGAGTGGTGATGGCGTTCGGGTCGAGCCCAGGCTTGTTGCGATCTTCAAAGACGGCGTTCACCATCCGGACGTTGGGTAAGAGGCCGCTTGCGCGCGAACCGGGGTGCGTTAGCTTGCCGTTCATTCTCCACTCAGCGCCTGAGATCGAGACCTCGGTTCGCGGCTGAAACGGCTGTTTGGGCGGTTTGTCGTTCGCTGCGCAGTCATGGTTCAGTGGCAACAGGAGCAGGGCGAGGGCAAGGTTGAAACTTCGAATCGCGAACGGCTCCACGCGTTTCATGGTGCATTATCCTTTCAACAAACGCCTGGCTCAGAGGCGTTCATCCAGGCGCATGTAGGACCCTCGTCTGGGGAGCCAGCTCTGGAGCATTCTTGCATAGTTCAGGCGTTCCCAGGCGTGGGGATCGGGCGCGCGCTGGAGCGAAAGTGCGCCACACGCCTCGGTTGCCGAGCGGTACCCGAGCATCTCGAGCCGGCTCTCGAGACCCGCGATGATCGTGCGCACGTGTCCGGGTCCGTTCTGCAAGAGAGCCGAAACCACCTGCGTGATCGATGCGCCACAGAGGATCGCCCGGGCGGCGTCGTCGCCCGAGTGCACGCCCCCGGTCACGCCAAGCTCAAGCTGGGTGCGGCCGGCCAGAATCGCACAGGCGTGGAGCCGAAGCGGGAGCTCGGCGGAGGTTGACAACGGGAGATCACGGCTGACATCGAGCGCCTCCAGATCGACGTTGGGCTGATAGAAACGGTTAAAGACGACGATGCCCCGCACCCCCATTTTCTCGAGCTCGCGCACAAACGCCGGGAGCGAGGAGTAGAACGGCGACAGCTTGACGATGACAGGAACACGAGTCGCGCGAACGACCGAGGAGACCAGAAGAAGCTGCCCCGCTTCCAGTTGAGAGCCTGACATCGTGAACGAAGTGGCGACATCGTAGAGATTGAGCTCAATCGCCGCCGCGCCGGCCGACGCGAGATCGCTCGCGAGATGGGCCCAGCTCCCCAGACTCGTGCCATTGAGCGATGCGATCACGGGAATCTTGAGCCGCTCGCGGAGCAGCCGCAGGCGATCGAGATAGGGCTTTGCGCCCAGGTTGAACACCGAGGATTCCGGCAAGAAGGTCCGCGCCTCGGCGTCCATGTCCACGTGGGAGTCTATGAACCGGTGCGCTGCCATTTGCTCCGCGATGATCTGCTCCTCGAACAGCGAGTGCATTACCACTGCGCCCGCGCCAGCGGCCTCGCATTCCTTGAGGCTGTCCAGATCGTCGGTCAACGGCGAGGCGCCGACGACGATCGGCGTGGCGAGTCGCAGCCCGGCCCATGGAACAGCAAGATCAGGCATGGCGGCCCCCCTCCGCGTGCGCGGATTCGAGGTGGATCCCGGAAAGCTGGAGATAGAGTTCCCTGCGTTCGACCGCAGCCTGCTCCGCGGCCTTTACGAGCCGTTCGTATCGATCGGGATCGCGGAGCTCGACCATGCGGAATCGGGCTTCCTCTTCCATGTATTTGCGGATGGGAACGCTCCGCGCGGGCGAATCGAGATGGAGCGGCGGCTCACCAGCCGCGATGCGCCTGGGGTCGAACCGATAAAGCGGCCACGCCCAGCTATCGATCGCGCGGCGCTGCTGGAGCGGGGAATGGACAAGGTCATATCCATGCGCGATGCAGGGACAGTGCGCCAGCAAGAGCGCAGGGCCGCAGTAGCTCTCTGCCTCCAGAAACGCCTTGACAGCCTGATCGCTCCGCGCTTGCAGGCCGATCGACGCCACGTACACATGGCCGTAGCTCATGGCCAGCAGGCCAAGGTCCTTCTTGCGCGTCTCCTTGCCGAGCGCGGCGAATTTGGCCACCGCGCCCAGGGGCGTTGCCTTCGATTGCTGCCCGCCGGTGTTTGAGTAAACCTCGGTATCGAGAACCAGCACTTTCACATTGCGTCCGCTGGCGAGCACGTGATCAAGACCGCCGAAGCCGATGTCATAAGCCCAGCCGTCGCCGCCGATCACCCACACGCTGGTCGGGCAGAGCGAGTCCGCGCCTTGCTCGAGCAGCCGCGCATCGTCGCTCGCGATCGCGGGGAGCGCGGCACGGAGTGCGGCGATTCCCTCTCGGCGGGCTTCGATCGCCGCCTCATCGCTGGTGCTGCACGGGGATCGCAACTGGTCCACCAGCGCGGGGGGCAACTGCGGAGCAAGCCGATCCAGTAATGCGCGGGCGTTTTTTTCCTGAAAGTCGACGGACAGGCGGTAGCCAAGCCCCACCTCCGCGCCGTCCTCGAACAGGGAATTATTCCAGGCAGGCCCGCGGCCTTGGCGATCCACGGTGTAGGGCGTGGTGGGTAAATTCCCGCCATAAATCGACGAGCAACCGGTGGCGTTCGAGATCAACAGCCGGTCGCCGAAGAGCTGCGTGAGAAGCCTGATGTAAGGTGTTTCACCGCAGCCCGCGCACGCCCCCGAAAATTCAAATAAAGGGGTAAGCAACGGTAGGCTGTGCGAGTTCGCCGGGATGCGTGTGCGAGGCGCGTCGGGGAGCGCATGGAATGCCTCGAATCGCATTCGCTCGGTCTCGCGATGCAGGTGTGCGGGCTCGAGGTTGATCGCCTTATGTCTGGGGTTGGTACGATCCTTCGCTGGGCAGATCTCCACGCACAGGCCGCACCCCGTGCAATCGTCGGGCGCGACCTGGACTGTGTAATTGAGCCCCTTGAGCTCCGGTGTGTAAGCGTTGGGCGCGGTGAGAAACCCCTCGGGCGCGGCGGCCAGCGCGGCAGGCTCGTAAACTTTCACCAGAATCGAAGCGTGCGGGCAAATCATCGCACAGCGATTGCACTGGATGCAGATGCCTGGATCCCAAATGGGGATCTCAAGCGCGATCTCACGCTTCTCGAACTTGCTGGTGCCGCTTGGCCAGCGGCCGTCGGCCGGGAAGGCGCTCACGGGGAGCAGCTCCCCCTTGCCCTCGAGCAGGAGCCGCGTAACCCGCGTCACAAAGTCTGGCGCACTTGCAGGCACAGCGGGTCTACGCGAATGGCTTGAGGTCGCCGCGGCGGGGACGGTGATTTCATACAGCTTGGCGAGAGCCGAATCGATCGCGTCCAGGTTGCGCGCAACAACCTCGGGCCCGCGCTTCCCCCAGGTTTCTCCAATCGATCGCTTGATCTGGAGAATCGCCTCATCGACCGGCAGCACCCGCGCCAGGGCGAAAAAACAAACCTGCATGACCGTGTTGATGCGCCTGCCCAGCCCTGCGCCCTCGGCGACTTCGTAAGCGTTGATGGCGTAGAGCCGGCACTTCCGTGCGATCAGCGTCTCCTGCGCCTCCCGCGGCAGGGAGTCCCAGACCTCCTGGCGAGGCACGGCTGTGTTGAGTAGCACAATCGCCCCAGTCCGTGCCCGATCGAGCACGTCCAACCGATCCAGGAAGCTGGGATCGTGCACGCCCACGAACTCAGCGCGGGCGATCTGGTAACTCGAGCGAATTGGCCTGGGACCGAAACGCAGGTGCGACACCGTGGTCGAGCCAGACTTCTTCGAGTCGTAGACGAAATGCCCCTGTGCAAATAGCGGCGTGTCCTCGCCCAGGATCTTGATGCTCGCCTTGTTGCTGCTCACCGTGCCGTCGGATCCCAGCCCATAAAACACCGCACGGAAAACACCGGGTGTTTCCGTCTCAATCGACTCGTCGACCTCGAGCGAGAGATGCGTGACGTCGTCGCGGATGCCCACGGTGAATCGCGTGCGCGGCTTCGCCCCGCCCAGTTCATCGAAAACGGCCTTGACCATCGCCGGTGTGAACTCGCGCGAGGACAGACCGTATCGGCCGCCGATGACCTTTGGGATCTGGTCGATCATGCCGCGGGCGACAGCGTCGACAAGCGCACCTGCGACCTCGAGGACGAGCGGCTCGCCCGCCGATCCCGGTTCCTTCGTGCGATCGAGTACCGCGAGCCCCTGGACAGTCGCCGGCAATGCCCCCAGAAACCGCGCAGTCGACCAGGGACGAAACAGACGCACCTTGAGCACGCCCACGCGCTCGCCGCGCTCCAGCAGCCAGTCGACTGTCTCGTGCGCACACTCCGCGCCCGATCCCATGAGCACGATCACGCGCTCCGCCTGCGGATGGCCGTGATAGTCAAACGCGTGATACTCCCGCCCGGTGAGCTCCTGGAAACGCGCCATGGTGGCTTCGAGATGGTCGGGAAAGGCATCGTAATAAGGATTGGACGCCTCGCGCGCCTGGAAGAACGCATCAGGATTCTGCGAGGTCCCGCAGATCACGGGATGCTCGGGTGTAAGCCGACGCGCGCGGACCTCAGCCAGGCGTGCGGGATCGATAAGACCAAGAAGGGTATGATCTTCGAGCAGGGAGATCTTGGCGATCTCGTGCGAGGTGCGAAACCCGTCAAAGAAATGGAGCACGGGCACGCGGCCTTGGAGGGTCGCGGCGTGCGAGATCGCCGCCAGGTCGTGCGCTTCCTGCACCGAGCCCGAGGCCAGCAGCGCGAACCCCGAGCCCCGCAGCGCCATCACGTCCGAATGGTCTCCGAAGATCGAAAGCGCGTGCGCTGCCACGCTCCGGGCAGCGACGTGCATGCAAAACGAGCTGAGTTCTCCCGCAATCTTGTAAAGATTCGGAAGCATGAGCAAAAGTCCTTGCGATGCCGTGAACGTGGTCACGAGCGACCCAGCCAGAATCGCGCCATGGACCGCGCCAGCCGCGCCCGCCTCGGACTGCATTTCCACAATGCTGGGAACCGATCCCCACACGTTCGCCTGGGCAAGCCCCGCCCAGTCGTCCGCATGCTCCCCCATGGGGGACGCGGGCGTGATCGGGTAGATCGCGATTACCTCGCTTAGACGATACGCAACCGAGGCGACGGCCTCGTTGCCGTCGAGCGTGCGGAACCTTGTATCGGCCATGGCGCTCGTCTCCTGGCCGCGTGCCCTGGCAAAATCGCACGGCCAGCTCGATCAAATGGAAATGGCATCTCGGCACGACGTGACTTCCATGCTATAGCAGCCGAACGCGCAGTTCGCCAGGGAAGAAACCGATTTGCGGGGCAAGTCGCCCGGCAAAGCGATGGCGGAATCCAGCATGCCGCCGTATTTCACGAAACTGAATTCGTGAAGCCGTGGACCGATGGCCTTGCGCTGGGATCACAGCCCATCGAGCCGCGTGTTGGCGTCTCCGAAGCGGTTGAGCTTCACACCCATGCGATCCATGATGCCCAGGTAGAGGCTACAGAGCTTGCGGTGGTCGTCGCCGGCTTTGCGATAGTCGAGGACGCGCCCCGTCTGGAGCGTGCCGCCGAGCCCGCCAGTAAGAAGGACGGGCAAGCGGGAGGCGTCGTGCCGAGTCCCGGAGAACATGCTGTTCACGAACAGGAGGCAGGTGTTGTCGAGCACGCTGCCTTCGCCCTCGGGCATGGCGTCGAGCTTCGCTGCCAGGTACGCATACTGGCTCACGTAGAGTTGGGTGATTTTTTCGTAGTCAGAATCCTCGTCGTGATGCGAGGCCAGGTGGTGCGCGGAGGCGATGTTCAGAAAGGGATAGAAGAGCCCCGAGATATCGCGGCAGAGAAGCAAGGTGGCGATGCGGGTTTTATCCGCCTGGAAGCCGAGGGCGACCAGGTCGCACATGAGCCGCATGTGCGCGCGGATATCCTCGGGCAGGCCGTTTTCCGGCCGGGGCATTGCGAGAGGCGCGCGGGCCTGTTTCGCTGCGCGATTGGCACCCGCGGCCTGGTCCTTGCGCATGGGGGCGACGCGTTTTTCAACCTCGCGTACACTGGTGAGATACTCGTCGAGCTTTGCCCGGTCGCCCGAGCCGACCTGCCTGCGCAGGCTCGCGGCCTCTTCGCGCACGCGGTCCAGGATGCTTTGGTTGCGTTTGCTGCCCCGGTTTTCAAACAAGGCGTCGAACGCAAGCGCGGGGTAAACCTCCATTGGCACGGGCGAGGTCGCGCTTTGCCAGGAGATGTGCGAGCTGTAGGCCATCGAGAAGTTGGTCTCATGGTAGCCGGTGACCGGCTGCTCGCACCCGAGCACCATGCTGGGCTGGTCAGTCGCTTCGCCGAGATGGGCGGCAAGTACCTGGTCGATGCTGACGCCGCCGCGCAGTTCCGCTCCTTTTTGCAGCGCAGCGCCGGAGAGGATATTCCCGGTCTGGCCGGGATGGATACCCACGCCAAGCGCGTGCCTGTTGAACAGTCCGTTGACCACGTTGACCTTGGCCTTGAGCTTCTCGAGCGGCGCCAGGCATGGGCCGAGCTCCATCTGGTGGCCTGAGCCCTTTGCCCACCATCCGCCGGGATTGACGCCGCAGCCCATGAAGAGCGCGGCGAAGCGCTGGGGAGTTGCCTGCGATCCCGCCGCGAGCGCGCCGCGACCGGCGAGCGACTCGAGCCAGGGCAATCCGATCGCCACCCCCGCCCCGCGCAAAAAGCCGCGTCTGGTCGCGCGGGCGGGCCGGTGTTGCTGGCAGTGATCCATGGTGGTTCCCTCGTTCATGGCGCGGGGTCTCCCTGGTCGCTCGCGAATCGCTTGGTTCGAAATTGTGGGCTGGTGACAATGATCTCGACCAGGTCGCCAAAGCCTCCCTCGCCTGTGCCGGTCTTCGCGATCATGGCGTCAATGACGGCGTCATCAGAGGGGATCAAAGTTCGCCCAAGAGCGTAGGCCAGAAGCTTGCGGCAGAGATTCTCCACGAATGCGCTGCGCTTGGGGCCCTGGAGGAACGTCCGCAGCCCCTCGATTCCCGCACCTTCGCCGCCGCCTGGAAATGACGCCCGGGTGTCGACCGGCCTACCGCCAAGATCAACGTCTCTGCGCTCGCCCACGGGGCCGTAACCTTCAAACACTAGGCCGTAGGAATCGAACCGGGCGTGGCAGCTTGCGCAAGCCTTGTCTGCCCTGTGCCGCTCGAGTGCTTCGCGGAGCGTGAGCGAGCCCAGGTTCTTTTCATCCTCAGGCAAGGCGGGGACGTTGGGCGGGGGCGCGGGGATGTTCTCGCCCAGCACGCGTTTCACAACCCAGTACCCGCGCTTGACGGGGCTGGTGCGTAGTCCCGGTGAGTTCTTGGTCAGAAACACCGCCATGGGCAACAGGCCGCCGCGGCCGAAGCGACCGGCGTCGTCGACGCGGCTCCAGCCCGAGGCGGGCGCGGGCATTCCGTAGTGCCGGGCCAGAGTGGTATTCACAAATGTGTGCTTGCCGTCGATGAGTTCAGCGACAGGGCGGTCGTGTTGCACGGCGTCAACGAAATAGCGGACCGGCTCCTCGAACATCGCTTGCCGGAGCGCGTCGTTGAAAGTGGGAAAGCGCCTGCGGTCGACGCTGTTGTGTTCCTCGAAGCGGCGGAAGTCGAGCCAGTTGCCGGCGAACTCGGTGGCGAGCCCACGGACCTTATCGTCGCGGAGCATGCGCCTGGCCTCCGCGGCGAGCACGTCCAGCCTGCGCAGCTCACCCCGCGCTGCGCGCAAGCGAAGCGCATCATCCGGCATGCTTGCCCAGAGAAAGTAGCTCAGGCGGCTGGCGAGATCGTAATCTCCGAGCGCCCGCACTGCGCCGCCGGAGCCGGGCACGTCGACTCGGTACAGAAACTTCGGCGACACCAGAATCGAGACCAGCGTGTCCCGCACCGCGTCTTCATGCGCGAGCCCATCCTGGTCGCGGAGGGTACGATAAAATGCGGCGAACCCCGCCTGCTCTGGCGTGGTCAACGGGCGGCGATATGCCCGTTCGGCAAAGGCGGCAAGCGCGGCCACGTGTTTGGGCTCGGCCTCGTGCCGATCGCGCTCGACGCGGCGAATCGTGTTGGCGATGATCCGGAACTGCTCCTCAACCGCGTGGATCGCCAGCTCGCTTGCCTTGACTTCGTGCGCCTTGGCCAGATAGGACTTTTCGAAACGGCTCATCCTGGCTTCGGACGACGCGTCGGGATCTTCCGCGCGGACAAAGTCGAACCGGGGATCCCCGCGCAGGAAGCCTGTTTCCGCGCGCTCGTACCAGAGATAGCTCGCGTACTGTCGCAAAGGTGCCCGCGTGATGAAGTCAAATTCGCGCCAGAGCCGATCGAGCGTACGCTTGCCGTCCCCATCAAGGATGAGTTCCGACAGCGGCTCGTCGTCGCGAAAGTAGCCCGTCATGCTATGGAAGCCCGCGCTTAAGAGTCGGCCGGCGTTGTCCTTGTCGTCGTTCTTGACATAGGTACGGGCGCGTTCGGAGATATAAAAAGCGTCGGGAAAAGTGTTGCAGAACGGCTCGAAGGTGGCCTCGAATCGTTTGAATTCGGCCGCCATCGCGGGAGCCTCGAGTGCCCGGGCCATTCCGGGAGTCAGGTGAAGGTCGTTGAGCCGGAGCGAGTCTGCCCCGCCGCGATAGTGCATGCGGTTTGCGGCCATCTGGCGATTTTTCCAGAGGACGAGCGGCTGTGAGCCAACCTGGATGCCTCGCGTCCGGATATCGGGGACGCGTGGGACAAGCTGTTTTCGCAGCTCAACCACGAAGTCCCGCATCCGCTCGCACCCCGCGCGTGCCTCTGTGATGCGTCCGGGCGCGGACGGCAGGGCACGCCAAAGCATCTGAAGCGCGGCGATCGGGCCGATCTCCTCGCGTTTGCCTTCGAGCGCCGCCCAGACCCGCGCCAGATATTTGCGGGAAAGTCCCGCCTCGTCCGCGAATACCTCGAGCGGCCGCCGCGTTACCTCCTTCACCACCTGTGTCCTGTATTTCCACGCGGCGAGAAAGAAGTCGGCAAAATCGGTCTTCTGTTGCTGGTAAAACCCGATGACCCGGCGGACGCAGTACCTGTCACGATCGGTATCGGCAAGCGCAGGATATGGGGCGAAGTCGATTCCCTCGGGCGTGAGCACCGCGTGCTCAGCCACGCGCCGGGCGGCCTCCAGGTATTTCTTGAAGAGCGCAGGAGACATGGTCAGCGATTCGGCCGAATTGTCAAACCCCGCCTCGTTGGCGGGATCGACGGGGAATTCGCGGGTCGGGCGGATGTCAGCACCGGTCAGGTCGCGGATCGTGTTGTCGTATTCCGCGTTCGAGAGTCTGCGGGCGGGTACTGTGCCCGGGTCGCCCGCGTGCCTGGCCGATTCCGCCTTGCGCACGCTTTTGATCCAGGCGATGACCGATTCGCGACGGCTGGCATCGGGCCGTTTGAGGGTTTTGGCGGGCGGCATCGTATCGGCCTCAAGCTGCTCAAGCACAAGCTCGAACCGCTCGAGATCGCGCGCCACCTGCGCGCTCGTTGTGAACGCGCTTAGGTCAACGTCTCCCTTCGGTTTCTCCCTGCCGTGACAGCGCACGCAATAATCTTCCAGGAACGGGCGGATCTGGTCGCGAAACCGCGATTCCAGATCCATTGCGCGTTTTCCCGCTTCATCTCCCGCGGTTGGCCTGAGGCAGCCGAGGGCCGCGGCAATCGCGCCCACGATCACCAGGGCGTTTGCCGATCTCCTCGCCGGTCGATCGTTCATCACCGAAGCAGAGTCCATGATTTCCGCGGTTACATTGGAAGTCGTTTGGGATTCGTTTTTGCGCGGGGGTGGGAGGGCAAGCAGTCTACGGCCAGGCGTCTCCGCGACGAAGCCGCCCGTCATCGAGTTTATGATAAATGTTTAACCGCCCGGAGTGAAGCCGCATCCCGTGGGGAAAACGGCGAGGATGGGGGGCTATCCGCGCTGGAACCCTTGTGATTACGATGGAATTGTGAACTGGGTCGCTCACGGCGGGCGACGTGGGATGGCTATGACGGCCCCATCATGCGCAGGGCATGGATGGGGCTTTTTTTATTGGCGAGCCCGGAGCCCAGGCAAGCATACCCGGGCGCTGCGCATCCGCGACCGAAGGAGACCGAGCGATGCCCGATGAGGCGAAACTACACAGGCCGTGGCTCGTCGCGGCATGGCCGGGAATGGGGCAAGTGGCGGTGAGCGCGGGGTATTACCTGATGGCCAAGCTCGGGATGCATCTGATCGCCGAGCTGCCGGCCGAGGAGCTGTTTGACGTCGGGCACGTCGAGATCAAGGGGGGGATCATCCACCCTGGCAAACTTCCTCGCAGCCGGTTCTTTGCCTGGCATGATCCGAGCGGCCGCCATGATCTGGTGGTCTTTATCGGCGAGGCGCAGCCGCCTCTGGGCAAGTATGCCTTTTGCCGCCGCCTGATCGAGCAGGCGCGGGGATTCGGGATTGAGCGAGTGTTCACCTTTGCGGCGATGGCGACTCAGATGCACCCCTCGCACGATTCGCGGATCTTCGCCGCGGCGACCGACGAGGAAAGTCTGGTCGAGCTGCGCAAGCAAGGGCTTGAGATTCTCGAGGACGGCCAGATCGGCGGCCTCAATGGGCTCCTGCTGGGCGCGGCGGCGGAATTCGGCCTGCGGGGCTCGTGTCTGCTCGGTGAGATGCCTCATGTCTTCGCGCAGCTACCGTTTCCCAAGGCTGCGCTCGCGGTGCTTGAGGTCTTCAATCGCATGGCCGGCATCCGGCTCGACATGACCGAGCTCGCGCAGCAGGCGCAGGAGATGGAGCAAAGCCTGGGCAAGCTGCTTGCGCAAATGGAACAGGCCATCGGCCAGAGCACTGGGATGCAGGCCGAGGAAGAGGAAGAGTTCCCTGCGCTGGCGCAGGAGCCTGCCGTGGCCGAGCGTGTCTCCGCGGAAGATGAGCTGCGCGTTGAGGAGCTCTTCACACGCGCGGAGGGCGACCGCTCGGTCGCCTACGAGCTCAAACGCGAGCTCGACCGGTTGGGCATCTATCCCCATTACGAGGACCGCTTCCTCGACCTGTTCAAGAAGTCGAGCTAGCCAGCGCCCCAGAAATCGAGCCAGCGAGGGAACCGGCTCAGGCGCTGCTGGGAGGAGCTTCGCCATGGCCGAGCCTCGAACGGCCACCTTCTTTCTCTGCGGCGACGTGATGACCGGGCGCGGGATTGACCAGATTCTGGCTCACCCGGGCGATCCCGCGCTTTACGAGGCCCGCGTCCGCGACGCCCGAACTTATCTCAAGCTCGCGGAAAAACGCGCAGGGCCGATTCCAGCGCCTGCTGATGCGAGCGCCATCTGGGGCGACGCGCTCGGCATTCTTGACCGCGTCAGGCCCGCGCTGCGGGTCATTAACCTGGAGACAAGCATCACCACCAGCGATGAGCCCTGGATCGGCAAGAGGATTCACTACAAGATGCATCCGGCCAATGTTGGCTGCCTGAGAAGCGCAGCGATCGACGTCTGTGTCCTCGCCAACAACCATGTGCTCGACTGGGGGCGGGCAGGCCTCAACGAGACGCTGTCCACGCTCCAGCAGGCCGGGATTCAAACCGCGGGCGCAGGGAGAGACGAAGCGCAGGCGCAGTGCCCCGCAGTCGTCGAGCTTGCGGCCGGCGCCCGGGCGCTGGTCTATGCCTTCGCGCTTGGTTCCTCGGGTGCGCCGTTGGAATGGGCCGCGACACCAAACAGGCCCGGGATTCTGGTACTGCCCGAGCTCTCCGACAAGGTCGAGAACCAGGTGATCCAGATCATCCAGCGAACCGCACGCAAGGACGATTTCGTCATCGTCTCGATGCACTGGGGAGGCAACTGGGGCTATCGTGTCCCCGGGGATCACACGGCCTTCGCGCATCGCCTGATCGAACGTGCGGGGGTCGGCCTGGTCCACGGCCATTCCTGCCATCATCCGCAACCGATCGAGGTCTATCGCGACCGTCTGATCCTCTATGGTTGCGGCGATTTTCTCAACGACTATGAGGGCATCCAAAGCTACGGCCGCTATCGCCCCGATCTCGTTCTGATGTATTTTCCCACTGTTGATCCCACTGCGGGCACGCTACGTGGGCTTCGGCTGGCGCCGCTGCAAATTCGGCGGTTTCGCCTCAACCACGCACAACCGGCCGACACCGTCTGGCTGCGCGACACGCTCGCACGCGAAAGCAACCGCTTCGGCACACGCATCAGACTCGAACCCGATGGCATGCTTGCCATATCCTGGTA
>DAIDHX010000054.1 GCA_027451885.1 Planctomycetales bacterium | reverse complement strand
GCATGCCGCCAGGTCCGCCAGGCGTGCCTCCTGATCCTGGTCCGCTGAGCATGCCGCCAGGTGGCGGCAAACTGACGTTGCCCCCGAGAGCATCTCCTCTCGAGCCTGGGAAGTTCACGCCCGGGCGGCTCTCCCCGGACGCAAGCGGTTTGAGCACGCTTGCCCACGTCTCACCCTTGCCGCCGGTGTCATTCGCCGCGGTGTGACTGGGCCAGACGAAAGCATCAGGCGCATCGGAGCCAGGCCCCTGGCCAGACCCGCCCGAGCGCGACCCGCCAGCCCCGGTGATGCCTGTCCTTTCGATGTCTTCGGTTGCAACCTCCGCTCGTTTGATGTCGTTGCGCATCTCTCCCGCGGCGACTGGCCTTCTTGAGCTCGGATTCGCGCCGGGGCCGGCGGCCGATGCCAACCCAGAGCGCGACCTGGCGCGGGGCGACTCCACGAGCGGCAGATCCAGCGGAGCCGTACCGTCCCAGGTGGTCAGGTCGTCGTAGTTGGGTACTTCGACCTGAAGGTTCTGCTCGATCAGTTCATATCCAAACGCGATGCCGAGCGGCTCCAGACTGGCTCTGGCCTCGTAGTAAGGCCGAATGCCGTTCGGCCGGACCAGAAAGACCAGATAAGGCACGGCGGGTGCACCATCGGGCGTATCTGCCGATTGGATATGCATGAGCTCGCGGGCAACCGCGCGAACGATCGGACTGGAGCGGGGGTGAATGCGTGGCGAGAGCTCGAGCGTGGAGAAATCCTCTCCCCGTGGCAACAGCTTCACGCCCCCTTGCGCACAATCGATGACAATCGGTCGCCGCCATGTCCCGTTCGGCCCCTTGTAGGGCAAGACCGCGTAGCCTGACCGCCTCGTCACCCTGGTCAGCGCGGCTTTGAGTGCGTCGCGTTCGCGTTCAAGCACGTCGCGCTCGGCGTCGAGCTCTGTCACAGCGCGTTCGAGCTTTTCCGCATCCTGGCTAAGCCGAGCAATCTGGGCGCGAACGAGCATCTCCCTGCGTTTCCAGGAGCTGCGATTGGCCTCGGCGGCCTTGCGGGCGCGTTCGAGCTCGCCAGCCCGTGCATCGGCCCTGGAGGCGGCGGCGAGCTCCGCCGCGGCCTGACTCGCAAGCCCCTTCACGGCTTTCTCGGTCGGATCCTCGGCAGACGGAGTGGGTGGCGTTGGAGCACGCTTCGGCCGCGCTGCAACTGCCTTTGGCTTTTCAGTCAGACCCTGCGCGGGCGCCTGGATCTTCGCCGCCGACTCGGCGTCCTTGGCCCGCTCGGCCGCAAGCTGGGCAAATCGCTGCCGCTGAATGTAGTCGCTACGTACCCGCGCAACGAGCCAGAAGACACCCCCGAGGCAAACGAGGATGAGCGCGACAACCGCGCGCTCGGCCCAGATCGCCCCGCGGCCTCCTGCCATCGGCTCCGATCCCCTCGTTCCTGACCAAACCTAACCAGCCACGCACACATCCAACCAAGCTCGCCCCACTGCTTCGCTCGCAAGCGGGGCACCCGCAATGTAGACAAGATCGGACACGCGGATGATTCAGCTTCGGAGTTCTCGAGAATTCCGATTTGGCAGATTCTGCCGGACCGGCTTAACGAAGTGGGCCCGGCGCATCTCCGCGCTGAGCGGACATGCCAGGCGCATTGCCCGCCTGGGCGCCGGTACGTGCGACATGGGGTGCCCGGATCGACTCGGGCGCATGATGTGTGACGCCTCGGTCGGAGGCACGGGCCACCATCTCGGTTGTGGAATGGCCGGCCAGCACTGGCACGAGCACAAGCTGGCCGCCAGCCGCCTCAACCTCCCGCGCACCAACCACTTGCTCGGGTTTGTAGTCAGCCCCCTTCACGAGCACGTCGGGGCTGAGCGCCACGATCAAATCGAGGGGCGTGTCTTCCTCGAAGATCACGACGGCATCGACGACCTCGAGCGCACTCAACACCTCAGCCCGGGCCAGCTCCGGGTTGATCGGCCGGTTCGGTCCCTTGAGCCGCTTCACGCTGGAGTCGGCATTCAAACCCACAATGAGGTAGTCGCCGTGGCGAGCCGCCTCCCGCAGCAAGCTCACATGACCAGGGTGGAGCAGGTCGAAGCAGCCGTTGGTGAAGACGACCTTGCGCCCCGCGGCCTTGAGTCGGGCGGTTTCCTGAACAGCGCGTTCGCGGGAGAAGAGCTTGGAACCATCGCTGCGATGATGATCGGCGATGTCCGCGATAATCTCCTCGCGCGAGAGGAACGCCACGCCGAACTTTTCGACCTCGAGCCCGCCCGCCACATTGCCCAGGGCCGCGGCCTCGTCGTAGTCGGCACCCGCAGCCAGGCAAAGCCCCACCACGGCAAGCACCATATCCCCCGCGCCCGTGATGTCATAAACCTGCCGAGGCCGCGTCGGCCGGATCGCGGCCCGACCATCCGCATGCACAACCGCCATGCCGTCGCGATCGAGCGTCACAAGCACGGCCTCCAGCCCAAGCGTCTCCACCAGGCGTTCGCCAACGGCCAGCGCGTCGTTCGCAGCGGCGATCGTAAGCCCAGTTGCAAGCTGGGCTTCGAGCCGGTTTGGAGTCATGCAATGGACCCCACGATAGCGGCTGTAATCATTCGAACGAACGGGGTCCGCGATCACCCGCAGCCCATGTCCTTTCGCCGCCTCGACAACCGCGCGCAAAAACGTGGGCGTGCAGACCCCCTTGTCGTAGTCAGAAATCAGGACGACGTCGGCCCAGGCGATCGAAGCCTCCAGCTCGCTCGTGAGCCGAGTCTCCACCAGGGCGGGGATCGGATCGCGCGTTTCGTAGTCGACACGGATCATTTGCTGGGGATGACGGTCCTGGGCGCGGCCGATATAGCGCTCCTTGAGCGTTGTCGGCCGATCCTCCAGAGCGACCACCAGACGGTCGTCGATCCCCTGCTCCTCGAGCATCTTGCGGACGATCTGCGCTTCCGCGTCGGCCCCCACTCCCCCGACGAGCCGAACCTCGGCCCCAAGCGCACGCAGCATCATCGCCACACTCGCGGCGCCTCCCAGCCGATGCTCGCGCTGATCCGCTCGCAAAAGCGGCACAGGCGCTTCCTGGCTGATCCGCTCCGCGTACCCCCAGATGTAGCGATCGAGTATCAAATCGCCGACCACAAGCACACGCGGACGCCCCAACCGCTCCACGCGCGCAATCAAATCATGCATCATGCCGCCGGCCTCCCTCGATTTTCGCCAGACTACCTGGCAATTTCTGGCCGTCAAGGCACGAATCGAACAGGAACAGCAACACGCATGCTGCCATCCATCCTATTTTATCACCCCGCGGGGCAGAGGAAAGGGACTTTCAAGTGCTCTGAACTCGGAAACATGGCATGGCGAACCGGGATCGGGTCGGGCTATTCTAGGTCGAAGTCGTCGCATCTTGTTGTTGGCTTCAAGGTGGCTTCCGCATGCGAATCCTGGATGGTCGAGCGGAGGAACTGGCGCTGACGATCGTCCTGGCGGAGGATGATGCTGATCTCCGCGCGATTTACAGCGCTGCGCTTCGGCTTGACGGCCACCAGGTTCATCACGCCGGGGATGGCGGTTCCGCGCTTGAGCTCCTCGAACGCGTGGAGCCCGACTTGCTGCTGCTCGATCTCTGGATGCCGGTTTTGAATGGGCTCGAGGTCCTCGAGATTCTCAGGCGGCGTGGTCAAACGAGGTTTCGCACAATCGTGCTTTCAAATTATGCCGACGCGGACGCGCGTCTTGAGGGTTTTGCCCTGGGTGCGGAGGATACGTGGACGAAGGACCTTTCGCTCGATGAGCTGAGACGTCGCGTCCGCTCAATCTGGGAGGACCCTGCGCCCGCGCCTGGCGATCCCGCCGCCCTGGGGCCGATCGTCTAGTTCACATCCATGCGGCTCAATCGCCGCGGCCTCGATCGCCCTGGCTACTCGAGAGACCGATCCTCTGCATGAACGAAGAGTATCGCGACCGCCTGGAATATCTTTACAGCCGGCTCAATTACGAGTGGCTGGGCATGCCTGCTGCGCCTGCTGAGCTCCGGCTCAAGCGCATGCGCAAGTTGCTCGAGCTGCTGGACGATCCCCACCAGGCTGCGCCCATCATCCACGTGGCCGGGACCAAGGGGAAAGGTTCCACCGCCGCGATGATGGCCGCGGTGCTCGACGCCGCCGGGCTCCGTGCGGGGCTCTTTTCCTCGCCGCACCTGCACCGGCTTGAGGAACGCTTCAAGGTCGACGGCCAGGTCGCCACCGAGACCGACGCGATTGAGCTGATCGACCTGGTGCGTGAAGCCGCGGAACGCCTCGAACGCGATGCGCCTGTGGTTTCGGCCGGGGGCCCGACGTTCTTTGAGCTGACAACGGCGATCGGGCTCTTGCACTTCGCCCGCCGCCATGCGCGGGCCATGGTGCTCGAGGTTGGCATGGGGGGCCGGCTGGACTCCACAAACGCCGTCCGCCCCGCGCTGGCCGTGATCACGAGCATCTCGTTCGACCACACACGCCAGCTTGGCAACACCCTGGGCGCGATCGCCCGGGAAAAAGCAGGGATTCTCAAGCGAAATCGGCCCGCGGTCCTGGGCGCGCGCGCACCCGAAGCCGCGGAGGTGGTGCGCTCGGTCGCACGCGCGCGGAACGCCCCCATCCGCGAAATCGCCATTCACTTCGACGGCCGCTCGATCCCCCCTGCCCAACCGCTCTCAAGGCCAACGCCAGGGCATGTTCATGTGCACACATGGACGCGCGACTGGGGCGAGCTCGAACTCCCCCTCCTGGGCCCGCACCAGGCCGATAATGCCGCGATCGCGCTCGCGGCACTCGACCAGCTTGCCGAGGTCGAGCCCCAGCTTGGCGTCTCGCGTGGGGATGCTGAACGCGGCTTCAAGCGAGTGGAGTGGCCCGCGCGGGTTGAGATCGCCGGCGATGCCCCCTGGCTCGTGATCGATGGCGCCCACAACGCGGCCTCTGCCCAGGCGCTCGCGGCCGCGCTCCGCG
>DAIDHX010000053.1 GCA_027451885.1 Planctomycetales bacterium | reverse complement strand
AATGTTGCGGTCGAGCACGACGAACTGGCGGCCGGGGCGAGCGACGCTGAGATTCTGTGGGAGGACGAACTGGCGGCGGAGCGGGGGGAGTCGTCCCCGTCAGCGCCGGCTCGGCCCGCGGAACGGCCGCGCCCGAGCCTGGACCCCGCCGCCGCCGCCGCGGCTGAGATGGCTGAACCCAGGCCCAGGCGCCCGGCCAGGCCCAAAACCGCTCCGCGGGATGCCACGCCGACCGGGGCGAGGCGGCAACAGCCTGCGCCCCGGCCCCCCCAGCCGGAGCCGGTCGCGGAGCGGGTGATCGAGATCGATCCCCGCCGGCTGGAAGCCCAGCGGCGGTCGCGCAGGCTCAAGCTCGTGTTCGCCGCGGTCGCCGTGTCCGTGATCGCGGCGGCGGGCTGGCGCTACCGGCTCGCCGAACGCAGCGAATACCCCCTCACCGCCGAGCGCGGCAAACGCGAGGGCATCCCCGCGCTCGATGAAGGCAATTTCGACAGGGCATACCAGCTCCTCTCCGCCGCCAGGATCGCCGTCGACGCGCTCGGTGGCGCGGTCGAGGACGCCGATCTCATTCGCGATTCCGCCACCCAGGCCGAGATCTTTGTCTCGCTCGCGCCCCATTCTCTCGAGGAAATCCTCTCGGAGGCCGGTCGCACCAGCCCCGACCAGTGGCCAGGCCGGTTCAAGGATCTTTACAAGGGGCGTTCGGTCATCATCGATACGACGATCTCAGGCCGGCCGGGCGAGGGGGGCAGCTCAACCTACGAGCTCGGTTACCTGATCTTTCCCGAGGGCGAGGCCGGCAGCCTGCGCGATGCCTCCTCAGGCGCACCCGAACGCTACGCGCGGATCGATCTCGAAGGCTTCAAACTGTTCGAGCTCTCCCAGCCCAAGGTCGGCGCCCGGGTCATTTTCGGCGCCCATCTTGCGGAATTCGGCTACGACGCCGCCCGGGACGCCTGGATCGTCCGATTTGAGCCGGACAGCGGCGTCTACATCACCCGCAAGAAGGCGCTCGAGGCCCTCGGTTGGCCGAGCGCGAACGACTTCGCCCCCGACCAGGAGAAAGCGCAATGAGCCGACGCGCCAGGTTCTTGTGCCTGACACTCCTGCTGGCATCAGTCTTCTGGGCAGGCGCGTCCAGGCCGGCCCGGGCCCAGGGAAACGCCGATCCGATCGCCGTCGAGCCCGCCGACCTCGAGCGCCGGCGCGACCTCATCGGGCGCGAAATCCAGATCGATGACCGGGTTGCTTTTTATGTCGAACGCCAGGGCCGGACGCCGGATGAGATCCGCCTCAAGCGAACCCGGGTCGAGCTCCGCGTGCCTCGCGACCTGCGCCCTCGTGAAACAGGACGGCCCTTCGCCGTTGTGGCCAGAGGCGTACTCCGCGGAGAGGGCTCGGGCGTCTTTGTCGAGGTCAAGGCGATCTCGGTGATGCCGCCCGACCTGGATCGGCTCGAACGCGGCATCTCGGAACTGGGCCCGCGCGACTACGAAACCCGCAGGCGCTGGGCTGACTGGGCGATCGCACGCGGGCGTGACTTCAAAGATGAAGCCCTGCTCAGGCGCGGCCGCGCGATCGAGGGCGAGGCGCTTCGGATCGAGGCCGACCTGGCACACCGCTCGGTCGACGCCCCCGCGCGCTGGCTCGCGCTGGCGCGGGACGGCCAGCGCAGGGGCGCGCCCAGGGTCGAAACCAACGCCCTCGCACACAAGGCCATTCGAGCGCGGCTCGCCTCCGCACGCAGCCTGGAAGAGCTCAAGGCCGTGCTCCGACTCATCGACGAATTCCTGCCCGCCGCCGCCACCGACCGCGACTCCGCCCGCTACGACCTCAAACGCTGGCTCGACGCCTACGAGAACAACCCCGAGGATTCCTATCGCACCGCCCCCACCGCGGCCCAGCGCGCCTTCGACCGCCGGCTCTGGGCCGATGCCACCGAACGCGCCCGCGAACTCGAGCCCCTCCCCGATCTCGCCCATGCACTCGACACCCGGGCCGAGCTCCAATCCACACTCCCCGAACGACCCCAGCTCGCCGAGCGAATCGTCGATCGCGTCGTCGCCCACGCCCGCGAAAACCTCGCCGAGCTCCGGCTCACTGACCTGCGCAAGCTCGCCAGCTTGCTCCGCGAGTCGCTCAATAAAGGGGACGAAGCCCGGGAGATTCTGGCCACCTGGCTCCGAATCCGCCGTGAACGGTTGAGCAAAACCGACGCCGAAGGTGCGCTCAACCTTGCATTGTTGCATGAAGAGCTGGCGGACGACCGGGCGAACGCCCTCGAGCTCCTGCGCCAGGCCTGGGCCGCCGATCCCAAGCTGCCGGAGCTGGAACAGGCGTTTCGCACCCGCGGTTATCACAAGGTCAAGAACGAATGGCAACTCATGGCTCCCCAGGCGGGCTCCGAGACACAGGCACGCGCGAGCGGCGATGAGGGAGGTTCACAAGGCTTGCGTGGTCTTACCGCCGACGAGGTCAAGCGCAGACTAGGCGGTAATCCCGATCAAATCCATTTCATCGGAACCAAGGGGCGCATGATCGAACAATGGCAGTATCTTGACACAAAGCACATCCGTTTTGTAAATCTGCTGCATTCTTCGGGTGAGCTCAGGCCCAGGGTCGTGTCGGATTATACCCTCCCGCGATCGAGCATTCGGACCCCGGGCAACGTCCGCTAAGATCGGCGCATCCCCCCTTGCGGCTTGCTGTTCGACCTCGCCGTACTGCCCGCCCCAAGAAAACGGACGATGGACCCCGGAGCGACGAAAGGACTTGTGTCATACGCTCAACCGTTTCCCAGGAAGCCGATCCGATTTTCCTCGATTTTTGGCAACCCCTTGGCCGCTCACGACGTAGTATTCCATGAGCAGTGGGCCGCGTGGCTCAGCTCCCTTGTCTGTGGCGCATAATGTGCCTGTAGGTCGAGTGGGTGCGATTGGGTGATCGCCTCTCATTCGGCTTTGTCCTGCGAGGATGGGTTGCGAGTTGCTCGATTAAGCCGATTTGAGCACTCGGTCTTTTTTCGAACTTTTGGTGTCACTCTCTCGTCTGGGTCATGCTGGCAAGGCGGGTTTGAAGGAACAATCCCAGCCCCCTGCGATCCTCGAAGACGTACATCTGGAGGTGTGCTATGGCCCGCAAAGATGCATTGGTTCGACTGACTTCTCGCCTGATCGCGCGCCGCGATGCACTCAGGCGGGCCCTCGATGGCGACCTCGATAGCTTCCGCAAATTCGCGGACTCGAACCCTGTGGGCGACAACGTTGACGCCGCCATCGACTCGGCCAACGAAGAGATCTGCTCGCAGCTCGTCGAGATTGAAAGCCGCGAGCTGGGCCAGATCGAACACGCCCTGGAACGGATCGCCGCGGGAATGTACGGCCGGTGCGAATACTGCGGCGGCAAGATCAACGAGCAGCGCCTGAACGCCTTGCCCTACACAAATAGCTGCATCGACTGCCAGCGCGAGAACGAGCGCACGGGGCAAGGGCGGTTCCTTGATGCAGACTCGCGGCGCTGGGCCAAGGTCTTCGAGAAGCCGATGGAGGAAGGTGAGGGCGAGTCCCGCATCAACCTGAGCGACTTCGAGATGGACTACAGCGAGTCCGGCCGTTAAGGCCGCCTCGTTCGACCCAGCCTGACCCACAGCCGCCGGCACGAAGCCGGCGGTTTTTTTGCGCCCGCCGCGACCGACCCACCAATCCTCGCGGTTTCGAGCGGTTCTTTGACGCCGCCCTTCTCCGAGCGATATATTTCATCGGATGCTTCCGCCCGGTCGGGATGGAACACGAGCCAGGGAACGACCTACCCACGCGCCCCGCTGCCAGGGGTTGGAGATTGCTCCATGCGTCGTCGAACGTCCTCGGTCCTCCTGACCGCGTTGACATTCGGGGCGGGCCTGATCGCCGGCGGCGTGCTTTGCCGTACCGGTCCCACCCTCCTGGGCCAGGCCGCCAACATCACCCGCACCGCCGTCGGCGCAAATCGAGCTGAAAGCCGAAAGCAAGCCGACGATGAGATTTACGAAACGCTTGCCAGGCAGTTTACGCAATTTCAACAGGTGAACCGGACGTTCGAGCTCGTGGCCAGGGCCGTCTCGCCGACCGTGGTTCACATCATCGCCCACAAGACCGCACGCAACGACGAAACCAGGCGCACCCGCCAGTTCGAGGAGACCGGCTCTGGGGTGATTGTCCGAAGCGCCAGGGCTCAGGGGCTTTATGTTCTGACGAACCATCATGTGGTGGATGGTGCGAAGCCCGCGAAGATCCGCATCTATCTCCAGGATGGGCGCACGCTGCGACCGACTCGGATCCTGCAGGATTCGGAGGGCGATATCGCCGTGCTGGCGCTCGATCGCGATGACCTGCCCGCGGCCCGGATGGGGGATAGCGACGCGCTTGCGGTCGGTGAGTGGGTGCTGGCCCTCGGCAGCCCGTTTGGGCTAACGCACTCGGTGAGCCAGGGGATCATCAGCGCCCTGGGCCGGCACATGGAGGAGCTCAAGGAAGTCAAGAATCAGGATTTTCTCCAGACCGACGCCGCGATCAACCCGGGGAACTCAGGCGGGCCGCTTGTGAACCTCAAGGGCGAGGTGATCGGCATCAACAACTCGATCGCCTCGAACGGCGGAGGCAACGAAGGGGTTGGGTTTAGCATCCCGATCAAACTCGCGCGCTGGATCATGGACGAGCTTCTGGCCCACGGGCGCGTGATCCGAGGCGCGCTCGGCGTCGACCTGCATTCGGAATTTCGCGAGGAAGAGGCCGTTGCGCTCGGTCTCGAGCGGCCCCGGGGCGCCCTCATCGACAAGGTCCACGCGGGATCTCCCGCCGCGCTTGCTGGAATCCGAGACGGCGATGTCGTGCTCCGTTACGCCGGCGCGGAGATCGAGGATCTGAACGAACTGATCAATCGCGTGTCGATGTCTCCGGTGGGCTCGGCGGCTGAGATCGTGATCTGGCGTGATCGGCACGAGCAGAAACTGCGCGTCAAGGTCGGCGAGCGCGAGCAGATGTTCCCGGAATCGGATCATCCACGCGAGCCCGCCGCTCAGCCAGGGCAGGAGGGCCTCGTGCGCAGGCCCGACCGGCCAAAGGCCACGGCCTCGTTCGCGCTTGGGCTCGAGCTCGCCACCCTCGACGCCGAGCGCGCACGCCAGATCCAGCTTCCTGAAGGCATGAAAGGGGCGCTCGTGGTCCGCGTGGACGAATCAAGCCCCCTGGCGAACGTCGCTCGCCCGAACGACGTCATCGCCGCCATCGACGACACCGCCATCCAGTCCGCCGAGCAGGCCGTCAAGCTGCTCAACCAGCACGACGAGCACGCGCAGGCCGTCATCCGGCTTGACCGGCTCGTCGGGGGCGAGATCGAACAGCACACGGTGCGCGTTCCATGACGCGCGTGATTGCTGGGGCGCTTGAACAACTGGCCGCCCGTCAGGCGCTCGATCCGCGCACGGCCGAGGCCGCTGTGCTCGCCTTGCTCGACCAGCAGGCAAGCGCGATCGAGACCTCGAGCTTCCTCACCGCGCTGGCCGTGAAGGGCATCACGGCCGACGAGCTCGAGGGGGCCGTGCATGCCGTGCGGTCGCGGATGAGCCGGCTCGATGCCTCGCGGTTTTCACCCCTCATCGACACCTGCGGGGTGGGGGGCGATCGGTCCGGGACACTGAACATCTCCACGGGCGCAGCCCTCCTCGCCGCCGCGGCGGGCGCGCGGATCGTCAAGCACGGAAACCGCGCTGCCTCGAGCCGCACCGGCAGCTCCGATGTACTCGAAGCACTCGGAGTCGCACCCGACCCGGCCGCGGCCGACCCGCTCGGCACGCTCGAACACGTCGGCATCGCATACCTCCACGCCCCGCGATTCCACCCCGGCTTAGGCGCCATCGCCCCGGTTCGCCGCGCACTGCCGTTTCGCACCCTCTTTAACCTCGTCGGCCCGCTCTGCAACCCCGCCTCGCCACGATTCCAGCTCATCGGATGCTCGCTCGAAAGCCAGGCCGAGCTCATGGCCCGCGTCCTCGCCCGCCTCGAACATCTCGAACGCGCCCTCGTCGTCCACGGCGAGGATGGACTCGACGAGGTCACGCTCGCCACAAGCACCCGCGCCTGGCTCGTGGAACAGGGCGCGATCCGCACGTTGAGCTTCACCCCCGCCGACTTCGGGCTCGCTCCCGCCCCGATCGAACCACTCATCGTAAACAACGCTCAGGAAAGCGCAGCGCGTTTGCTGGCAGTCTTCCAGGGCGCGCGTGACCCAGCCCGCGATTACCTGGTCGCCAACGCCGCCGCCGCACTCTGGACCGCCGGCCTTGCCCCTGACTTGAAATCCGCCGCCGAACTTGCCAGCCGCACGCTCGACTCAGGCGCGGTACGCCAGCTCCTCGAACGCTGGCGCACCATCCAGCCCGCGTAACGACCAGCCCGCGTGATCAGATGATCGCTCCAGGCGCCCAGACGCCGCCATGATCTGTTAGAAAAACCACAGTTGGTGCTTGACGGGCGCGGGGCGGGGGAGTAACGTCGCTATCTGTTAGAGAAATAACAGGAGATTCCCGATGGGGCGGAAGCCGGCGGACGTATTGACGAGGCGCGAGGCCGAGGTTATGGACGCGGTCTGGGCGCTCGGCGCGGCCACGGCGGAGCAGGTGCGGGGCGCGGTCTCGGCGGAGCTGCACGATTCCACGATTCGCACGCTCTTGCGCACGCTTGAATCGAAGGGTTTTCTCCGCCATGAGAGTCGCGGCAAGGCGTTTGTCTACACGGCGGCGGTGCCGCGTGAGAAGGTGCAGCGAAGCGTGCTTTGGAACCTGGTTTCGCGGTTCTTCGGCGGCTCCGCGCACGACCTGGTCGTCCGCCTGATCGAGGACGAAAAGATCACTCCCGCCGAGCTCGAGCTGCTCCGCCAGCGCGCGCTCGACGCGGCGACGAATCCTCCCAAACGAACTCGGCGATCGCCCAAACGGGCTGGAGATTGAACATGTTTGCGCTCTCCGCTCCTGTCTGGTCCGGCCCCTGGGCGACGTTGGCGGCTGAGCTGTTCTGCCGTGGCGGCGCGTTTCTGGCGGTCGCGCTTGGGGCGCATTTCGCGCTCGGCCGCAAACGGGCAGTCGTTCAATCCGTGGTCTGGAATGCCTGCCTCATCGGGCTTTTGCTCTTGCCGCTTTCGCTCTGGAGCGCACCCAGGCTCACCGTCTGGATTCCCGCCCCGAGCGCTGCGCCGGCCGCGAGCGCTCCAGCCATCGCACCTCAGGCGCCGATCAGTCCGCGGAGCGCGGGTCTCTTGCCTCGACCACGCGTGATCCCAGACGTTCCCGCCGCGGTACCTGCCGCACCGCCGGCCGTGACCGCACGCGCAGACTCCACGGCCTCCAGGCCAATCTCGCTCGCCGCCGTTTTTGTCGCCTGCTACCTGGCGGGGCTCGCGCTTTTGCTCCTGCGACTGGCCGTCGCCATCGCGACCGTCGAACGCCTCAGGCGCTCGGCCACGACCGTTAACAACCCGCGCTGGGCCCAGGCGCTCTCACGCTTCCGCGGCCAGCTTGCGATCGAACAACCCGTCTCGCTGCTCGCTTCAACAGATGTTTCCGTGCCGATCGTCATGGGCTGGTTCCGGCCCGCGATCGTTCTCCCCGAGCCGCTCCTCATTCAGGCCTCGGACTCCGCCATCGACGCCGTGCTCTTGCACGAGCTCGCGCACATCAGCCGGGCCGACTACGCCTGGAACCTGGTGCGCAAGCTGGTCCAGGCGCTCTACTGGCCGCAGCCCCTGGTCTGGATGCTCGGCCCCGTCACATCCGCCGCGCGTGAGCTGGCCTGCGACGCCCTTTGCGTTCACACGCTCGGTTCGGCCGTCTACCGCGACTGCCTGCTCGAGGTCGCTGGCGGCCTCGTTCGCAAACGCGAGCCCGCGATCGGCATGGCCATGGCACGGGCAACCCAGCTCAAACAGAGGCTTGAAAGGATTCGCTCCACCGCCGGCCTTCCCCGTTGCCGCTCCCCGCGCGTGGTGCGCGTCCTGTGCTCGGGCGCGATCCTCGCCGTCGCGGCCACGCTGGGGATGATCCACGTCGCACGCTCATCGGCCGGTGAAACTCAGGAGCCGGCTCGAGCATCGTCGGGAACCGAAAACGAGACATCCAGGGCCGATACGCCTGCCGAAATCGTGGTCGAGGTTGTGGCCGGCGACACTGGCAAGCCGATCGCAAATCCCCAGGCACGGCTGTCCATCGATGATCACCGACCGCTCGTCGCGGGTGACCGCGACGGCAAGATTCGGGTCGATCTCCGCAGCAGGCGCTTTCCGAACAGGGTCTCGATCGACGTCTGGGCGGATGGTTTCGTTCAGCAGCAGCACGTCCTCTTCGTCACCAGGAACGGCAAGGACGAGGCTGTTCGCGAGAAGACCATCACGCTTTTCCCCGCGACCGAGACGCTGGGTGGCAAGGTTGTCGACGAGCAGGGCGATCCCATTGTGGGCGCACGCGTGGAAGTCTCTGGAAAGCTGGGACCGAACGGGCGACAGGCCAGGGAGGAACTCGCCTATGAGGTCGGAACGCGCACAGACGCAAAGGGTGAATGGCGGCTGCGTTGTTTCCGTAACATGGTCTACGCGAATCTGAGCCTCTTTCATCCTGATTACCTGAGCGAGTATGGATGGCATGATCGCCCCCATGGGGATGGGGTGCATGCCGCGGCCATGAAACCGCTCCGCGACTTCACTGACGTGCAGGTGATGGCGCGGGGAGTCAGGCTTTCGGGTCGCGTGGTCGATCCCCAGGGCAAGCCGATCGCGGGGGCGTTGGTGTGCTGGTTCGAGGCTGCCCAGCTCGGCCCGGTTTCCGATGAGGATCTCGACCGCACAACCACCGATGCCGAGGGGCGATACGAGCTTCCGCACGTGCGGCCCACGCGTGTGGTGATTCTGGCAACCGCGAAGGGGCATGCGCCCTCGCAATTGCTCATGACCGCGGAAAGGAGTACGTCGGACCTACAGATCACGCTGGCTCCGCCTTCGGTTCTCTCCGGCCAGGTCGTGGATCCTCGGGGCAGACCGATCGAAGGGGCAGTGGTCGTCGTTCGCACCTGGAAAGGCAACCCGTGGCCGAGCTTGCGATTCTGGACGGGCCGCGACGGCCGATTTCGCTGGGACGATGCCCCCAGCGAGCCGGTCGTTCTCGCCGTGGGAGCGGCTGGATATGAGACCAAGTTCGGCGAAACCGTTCGCGCGGGAATTCCAGCGAACTTCAAGCTCGCACGTAAGATCACGCTCGCAGGCAAGGTGATCGACGCCAGGACGAAGGCGCCGATCGAGCAGGCCGAGGCGAGCCTCGGCGAGCCCGACGGCCAGGGAGGCTGGCGGTGGCGATTCGCAGAGCGCGTCACAGTGGCGAACGCACGGCTCGAGGCCCGCATCGACCCGGACCAGCACCCCAGGTTTCGCATCCAGATCCGAGCCATGGGATATGACGTGTACGAGTCGCCAATCCTGGACGCGAATCATGACCAGCTCGCCTACAACGTTTCGATGATCAGACACGACACGCCAACCGAAGCCGTGTTGGAAGGCACGGCCCTGCGCCCGGACGGCAAGCCGCTCGCGAACGCCCAGGTCGCGATCGCCTATCCGATTCCCATGGGAACAGCCGCGGACCACCCGATGCTGGTGATCGCAAACGGCAGGATCAACGCCACGCCGGAGCAGGCCGTGGCGACGACCGACGCCGAGGGGCGCTTCAAGCTCACGCGTGATCCTGACCCGCGAGGGCGTTATTTCTCCGTCGTGGTTGCTCACCCCGACTTTTTCGGGAGAGCATCGCGCAAGGCGTTCGAAGCGAAACCCGTCGTCGCCACCGCACCCTGGGGGCGGATCGAGGGTGTGGCACGCGCGGGCGCTGGAGTGGTCGGACACGCGACAATTCAATACCAGACCGACGCGCTCCGATTCCTCGACACTCCGTACCTCGACGACTCGAGAGAGACGACCACCGACAACGAGGGCCGATTCGCGTTCGAGCACGTGATGCCAGGCGATGTGCGCGTGGCGCGTGCGTTCGGCACGAGGCTCGACAGGCCCCACTGGCGCACAAGTGGCACCCTTGTCACAGTCGTGCCTGGCGAGACCAGCAAGGTGGTCGTGGGAGGCAACGGCAGACCGATCGTGGCACACATCGCCCTGCCGGACGGGTTCGATCCGCGGGGCGACTACATCAAGAATTCGAACTTCCAGATTGAAAGCGTTCAACCCCTCATCCCCTATCCCGAGTCCATGGCCCAACGATGGGATGAGGCCGCGAGTCAATGGGCGCACAAATGGTGGGCTTCTCCGGAGGGTCACGCCTACCGCCAGAAGTCTTACACTTTCCGGCAGTACGGGCTCGATCGCGACGGCGTGCTGCGTGTGGCCGATGTGCCCCCTGGAGACTACGAGCTTCGCCTGATCTATAGCGCGGATCGCTTCGTGGGTGGGCCGCCCACGCCGGACCGTGTTGCGCATCTTTCCCTGAAATTCACGGTTCCTGAGGGGGATTCCGGCCACGAGCGCGATCCTGTCGACCTGGGGTTGCTCAGGCCTGAGCCCAGAAGAAAGCAACCTTCTCCAACACGCGCAGGATTATGATCATGCGCTTACATTTTGCTCAGGATCGGCGGTCGCGGCCAGCGCTTGCGATTGCGTTTTTCCGGGACAACTCGGCCCAGCTTGAGCAACGGCTCGAACGGATCGGGTCTGCCGCCGGCCTTCCCCGTTGCCGCTCCCCGCGCGTGGTGCGCGTCCTGTGCTCGGGCGCGATCCTCGCCGTCGCGGCCACGCTGGGGATGATCCAGGTCGCGGGCTCGCAGGCCGCCGGACCCGGCGTCCCGCCCCGGCCCACGGCTGGCGTGGCGAAAGTCGCGGCGGTGGAACCCGCGCCTGACTCGCTCGCGATCGAGGTCGTGGCCGGCGACACCGGACTTCCCCTGGCAAACGCCCGCATCAGGCGCTCGCCTTACCGACTCGAGGACGTGATCCTGACCGACCAGAATGGACACGCGCGGCTCGTGCCCGCCCGGGATCCGAGCACGCGCGACCTCTGGCTCCAGATCTGGACCGACGGTTACATCCAGCAGACGTTCGCATTCGCGCCTGACAACTGCCCCGTCGGGCGGAAGGTTCCGCGTACCTTGAAGGTCTCGCTCAACCCCAGTGAGGAGACGTTCGGCGGAATCGTGGTCGACGATCGTGGCCTGGCCGTGGCGGGCGCCCGCGTGTGGATCTACGCGGTCTTGGGCGAGCTCAAGGCAGACAATGAGGCGGCAAGCTGGCTCGATACCGTGACCGACTCGCGTGGCCAGTGGCGCTGCCGCGGCTTTCGCGGGACCGAATACGCGAGACTCATGGTCACGCATCCCACGCTCGTCGACGATACCCCCCCTGGAACCTATTCCTATCGGGCGAAGGCCAGCGGCTTTTCGCCGGGGGATCGCCCGATCGAGCTGTTGCGGACGTTCCACGAGACGGTGGCCCTGAGCCGTGGAGTCAAGGTCTCGGGCGCGGTTCACGACGAGGCCGGGCGCCCGATCGCTGGGGCGGAGATCACGCTCTTCGACGCGAGCCTGCCGAACATCAAGAATCAGGTCGTTGCGCGCACGCGCTCGGATGACCACGGGCGTTTTGCCTTTGCGAACGTGCGCAGGGCCGCGGCGGTGGTCCAGGTGGTTGCGCGCGACTTCGCGCCCGGGCTTGAGGTCATCGCGGCGTCGACCGATGATCGAGCGGTGCGCTTCCAGCTCAGACGGGCGAGCGTTCTGCATGGGCGCGTGGTCGACGACCAGGGCAGGCCGGTGCCGGGCGCGCGCGTGGCGTTTGGCTCATTTCGCGGCTACGTCGCCCTCGGCGCCGCGGTTGCAACCGACGACGAAGGTCACTTCAAATGGACCCAGGCGCCGGGAGATCCCATCAAGGCATGGGTCTACGTTGCTTCAGACAGTTACGACCAGGGGCGTTTGCTCACGCCCGGGGAGGATAAAACACTTCCGATCTCTCTGAGGGAGACCTTCACCTTCTGGGGTTCGGTGCGCGATGCCAGGACGAACACCTTGATCGAGAAACCCGTTGCGGAGATCCTCTCGGTCGATCCCGCCACCGGCCAGTCCCGGTGGGAGCTGGCGTATGCGCGGGGCAGGCTGCCGGGTTTTTACCATGGCACGGTTGACTGGCGGGGCCGCCGCGAAATCGTCCTCCGCGTCCGTGCGGCTGGCTACCGGCCGGTTGTCTCGCGCGTGCATCTGCCAGACGAGCGCAGGGCGGAGTGGAACGTCAAACTGACGGAGGCGAGCGGGGCACAATGACGCACAGGCCGGATCAGGCAGGAGATCCGGGGCAACCGCGCTCGCGGCCAAGAGCATCCGCTAGTGCTTGATCCGAAACAGATCCTCGTAGACGTGGTAACCGCCGGGCTGCATGCCGAGATTCTGATAAACCTGCTGGGCCCTGTGGTTTTGCTGTTCGACGTAGAGTCGCAGCCCGATGGCGGAGGGGTCGTTTTCGGCCTCGGTGCGGATCTGCTGGAAGAGTCGTTTGAAGACGCCGCGGCCGCGTGCGGGCTTGGCCACGAAGACGCTCTGGAGCCACCAGATCCAGCCGTTGCGCCAGTCGCTCCATTCGCGGGTGACCGCGGCCTGGCCCACGATCACCCCCTGGGGCTCGAGCTCGGCGACCCAGTAGCGGCAACGGTCCGGGTCAGAGAGCGCCTGGATCACGCCGAGCACAAGCACGCGCGGGTCGAGCGTCTTGGACTCAGTCTCGAATGCCAGGAGACGGTTGAACTCCACGACGGCCGCCTGGTCGCGAGGCTCCGCGTGGCGGACGAGAATGGTCGATCCCGCTTCAAAGATCACAGCCGATCGCTCCGCCTGAGCTGGGCCCTTCGGCTCGCTTCCTGAAGGATGCGCTGTTCTTCCTCGGTGAGTGAACCCCGCCCCTCGCGCGCGATCTTGGCCAGGATATCATCCACCCGGGCGTTTAATTGTTCCTCGGTCGCCACGGCGACACTCGGCTTGGCGGCGGTCTCGGCCGCGGGGCTCGAAGTGGTCCACGCGGTCGCGGAAGGACGCGGCCGGGGTGATTCCCGATCGGGCGAGACGACGCGCAGCCGGGGCCGGAACCGCCCCGCCGCAAGCAATCGCGAGAGCCGCAGATCAAATTGCTTGTAAAGCCAGCCGTAGACAGCGCCCGCGAGGTGCGCCTCGACCGCGATCCGCCCTGAGCTAAATCCAGGCACGTAGGGGAAGATCAGGCAGATCGCCAGCACCATCCACATGGGCATGGGGATCCAGAACATGAAGAGCATTTCGCGGGTCGGGTAATAGAGCGTGTAGAGCGTGACGACCGCGAAGACAGCCCCCGATGCGCCGATCATCGGCGCGGGGTTGCCGTTGTAGTCTTGAATGAGCAACCAGGCGAGGGTGCTTAGGACGGCGGCGGAAAGATAAAAGGCGAGGAAGTCGCGCGAGCCGTGAATCGACTCCATCTCGCGGCCCACAATCCAGAGGAAGTACATGTTCCCCAGGATGTGATAGAGGCCGCCGTGGAGAAACGTCGCGGTCAGAAGCTGCCAGAGCCGCATGTGGTGGAACGTGCCATCCACCGAGGCGGCGAACCAGTCAAGGAGTGTGAACGCCTGATCGCGTGAGACCTGCTGGAGCAGAAAAACGACGACGTTGACGACAATAATGCCGCGGGTGACAGGAGGTACAGCCTGCCACCACAGCGACCCGCTCGTCGCGCGTCTGTAATAGTCGCGGTCCTGGATGCCCATTGCGGCTCCCAAACCACCAAGCCGCGTGTGCGCGGCGGAACTCCGTGCCGTATCAGCCTGCCGCGCCCGCTTCTTTTGATCATCATGGGACGGGGTCGGCGGGCTGTCAACGGCTGTGAGCAAGGATGCTCCGGGATCGCGCCTGTTCGCCCGCCCGCACAGCGCGCGAGCGCACCGTTGCACCCGGGTCAATCGAGCTCGAGAGCGTCCATCGCCTCTCGCTTCGAGGCGTAAAGCGGCCAGACCATGTCAAGCGCTGTCACGCGCAGAAGCTCGCGCGTTTGCTCGTTCACACCCGAGATGGCCATCGTGCCCCCGCGCGAAACCGCCATTTTCCAGCAACGGATCAGCAGGGCGAGGAACATCGAGCCAAAATTGTTCACCTCGCTCAGATCGATGATGACGAGCGGGTTTTCTTGCAAGGTGATCGGCTTCAGGATGAGCTCGGCAACAGCCTCCTCGAGCCCGAAGTCGATCTGCTCAAGCGCAGGGGTTGCCGTCACGACCGTAAGGTCGCCCCTGCGCTCGATCAAAAACGCCTCGTCACCCGACTGGGAATCCGACAAACCCATCGCTTCCACCTGGTGATCGCACTCGAGCTCAAACTCGGTGAATCGTGAAATGGCTCTGGGGTCATCCTAGAGGCTTCGTGTTTGTTAAACAAGAGAAGCGCGGATGTTTCAGGCCGACGGACGGCAGTTGGAAAAGGCCCGCACCACCTCGTACAGGTCGTTCGAGACGAGCAGCTCGTCGTTCTCGAAGTCGCGGAGCCAGACGTAATTGTCTCGGTACGCCTGGGCGAGAAGAGGATAAAGCTCGCTCAGGCGAATGGTCATGGAGGGGGTCAGACAATCTTCCTGATCTTCCTCAGGATGAGGGAAGACGCGAAGTCGTGCGGTCGCCATGGGAACTCCTCCTCCACGCGGTCCACCGTCGATCCGCGGCGGGCGCCGCGATCCACTGGATCACCGACCCGAGATCCGGGAGAAGTTGCAATCACCACGGAGGTACGCCCAATAAGCCCAGCCCCTGGTCCAGCCAACCTACTGAATCGGCCAGAACCCATCGAGCCCATCAACCTATTCCAAAGATCAAGCGAGCACGTGCAAGAAGCTCAACATCCAGTCGATTCCCACGCTCCAACCCGCAAAACCATTCAAGTTCGCGCCCTCACCCACCCGCGCCGAATCAGGCAGACACAGGCCGGAAGATTTGCTAAAGTTTCCCCGCCTGACACGGACGTACCCAGGGACATGGGAGAAACAAGCATGGATGCAATCCAAGGCCGATCCGCGCGCCTGCCGCTCAACCTTTCTCTGGCCGTCCTTGCCTGCTTGCCTCTGCTGATGGGGGCTTCCGCCAGAACGACCAACTTCACTGTCGACGCCTCCTCGACCCAGGTTGCCGAACAGGTTGCCAGACGGGCCGAGGAATGCCGCAAGCAAATCGCCCTGGCATGGCTTGGCCACACGCTGCCGGACTGGCCTCGACCGTGCCCCATCCGCGTCAAGCTGACGGGCGGCGAGGCAGGCGGATTGACCTCGTTCGGATTCCATCGCGGCAAGGTGACCGATCAGACCATGCAGGTGGAGGGCCGGCTGGAACGCATTCTGGCCTCAGCGATCCCGCACGAGGTGACTCACACCATCTTCGCTCATTACCTGGGCGGCCCCATGCCGCGCTGGGCCGACGAAGGCGCATCGCTTTTGAGCGAGGATGAGCGCGAGCTCGCCCGCCACGACCGCATTGTCGATGAGCTCTTCGAAAGGCGCGGGGCCTTCGCCCTGGCTCAACTCTTCGCAATGGAAGAATATCCCAGGGATTTGATTGGGTTTTACGGCCAGGGATACTCAATTTCTCGCTTCCTGATCGAGATTGGCGGCAGACCCAGGTTCCTGGAATTCATCCGCGACGCCCAGAGCGAGAACTGGGACACAGCCACGCTGCGGCATTACAGCCTGGCCAATGTGCGCGAGCTGGAGCGTGCGTGGCTTTCCTGGCGCAAGGTGGGCGACGCCGCCGATCACCGCGCTGTCGCGCTGGCTCAGACCAGGCAGCCCCGCGCGACGCCGAGCGCACGGATCGAGCGTGCGGAGCCAGGCGCCACCTTTCAGCGCTAGTCGCGTACCTCGTGTGACTTAATCGACGAGCACGAGCGTGGACCAGAGGCCTGGGTTCACGGGGAGCTGAAAATCGTCGCCAACGCCCATCCAGGCGTCGCCGCGTGCGACCTCGTGAACCCGGTAGGAAAGCCCGAGCCGCCGATTCGTATCGGGATCGAAACCGTTGAGCGCGGCGGACTTGAAGAACAGCTCGAGCCGCCATCCGGTTGCGGAACGATCGGCACGGACGAGCCGGTCCGCTTCTCGACCCATGGGCGCTTCCGCCGTGGCGCGAGGGATTGGCTGCTGATCCAGTTGCACCCCCACGCTTCCCGAGGTGTTCGATCTGATCTCCGCGCGAAAGTAATGGCAAAATCGCGACGCCCGGCTGATCGTCCGCGTATCGCGCGTGTCGACCCACAGATCGACCGTGGCGATCGACAGGCGCTGCGACTCACCAAGGGCAGGCGCTGAGCCACGGCCAGCGCCCGATCGAGCCGGCTTGCCCTCGGCCGGGACTGGGTTTCTGGCCTCGAAGCAAATCCCCAGGCCGCCGGCATTCCATCCCGTCGCGACGGTCACCCAGGACGGCGACCCCGCAAGCAGGGCAAAATCAGGCAAGCGGGATCGTTCTGGGAGGTTAAGCAAGGGCCCGCCTTTGGCCCCGGGCATGGAATCGACCCGCGGCGACTCAAGCGCGAGCTTGAACCAGAAGCTGGGAGGCAGGAGGGTCTCGGCGGCCATGCGATTGCGATCCCTGGAGCGCGGCTAGGCAATGCTTCCCAGCAGGTTGACCATCTCGATGGCGGCGAGCGCGGCGTCGCTTCCCTTGTTGCCGCCCTTGAGCCCAGCGCGGTTCAAGGCTTGCTCGACCGTGTCGGTTGTGAGGATGCCGAAGATGACCGGCACCCCCGTCGCCAGGCTGGTTTGCATGATGCCTGACGCGGCCTGGCCGGCCACGTGATCGAAGTGAGGCGTTTCGCCCCGGATCACGCAGCCCAGACAGATGACCGCCGCATAGTGCCCGGAATGGGCGAATTTGCGCGCCACGAGCGGGATCTCGAACGATCCCGGCGCCCAGGCGACGTCGACACGATCGCCCGGAACGCCGTGGCTGGCAAGCGTTTCCCGGCAGCCGGCCAGGAGCGACTCGCAGATGAGGGCGTTGAAATGCCCCACCACGATCGCGAACCGGCCCGCCGGGGTCGAATGAGCACCACGAAAGACTGCCATGGCCGGATCCTCAGGAGAGATTCATGCTCATGAGGAACTCGCCGTTCGTCTTGGCCTTGCGCATGCGGCCGGTGAGCAGCTCCATGGCCTCGATCGGGTTCATGTCGTTCAGAACCCGGCGGAGGATCCAGACCCTGCGCAGCTCGTCGGGATCCATGAGCAGCTCCTCGCGGCGGGTGCCCGAGCGATTGACGTCGATCGCCGGCCAGACCCGCTTGTCGACCAGCTTGCGGTCGAGATGGAGCTCCATGTTGCCGGTGCCCTTGAACTCCTCGAAGATCACGTCGTCCATGCGGCTGCCGGTGTCGACAAGCGCGGTGGCGAGGATCGTGAGCGAGCCGGCTTCTTCGATCTTCCGGGCCGCACCGAAGAAACGCTTGGGCTTTTGCAGCGCCGAGGCGTCGATGCCGCCGGTGAGGATCTTGCCGGAGTGGGGCGCCTCGGTGTTATACGCCCGCGCCAGCCGGGTGATCGAGTCCAGCAAGATCACCACGTCGCGGCCGTACTCCACCATTCGCTTGGCCTTCTCGATGACCATCTCCGCGACCTGGATATGCCGCGAGGCGGGCTCATCGAAGGTCGAGCTAATGACCTCGGTATTCGCTCCCTTGACCGAGCGCTCCATGTCGGTCACTTCCTCCGGCCGCTCGTCGATCAGGAGAACGATGACGTACGCCTCGGGATGGTTGGTCAGCACGCTGTTGGCGATCTTCTGGAGCAGGATCGTCTTGCCGGTGCGTGGCGGCGCGACGATCAGCCCACGCTGGCCGAAGCCGATGGGCGTGACCAGGTCAACGACGCGCATGTTGATCTCATCGGCCGTGGTCTCGAGCCGGATGCGGCCCTGAGGATGCAAGGGGGTGAGATCGTCGAAGCCGACCTTCTCGGAGAGCTTGTCGGGATCTTCGAAATTGATTGCCTCCACCCGCAAGAGCGCGAAATAGCGCTCGTTTTCCTTGGGCGGGCGAATCTGGCCCGAGACGATCGCGCCGGTCTTGAGACCGAAGCGGCGGATCTGGCTGGGCGAGACGTAGATGTCGTCCGGGCAGGGGAGGTAGTTGTAATCGGGGCTGCGCAGAAAGCCGAAGCCGTCGGGCAGGACCTCGAGCGTCCCCTCGCCGTACATGAGGCCGTTTTGCTTGACCCGCTCCTTGAGGATCTTGAAGATCAGATCCTGCTTCTTGAGCCCCATGTAGTCGGCGATGCCTTCGGTCTTGGCGGTGCGGATGAGCTGGGGCATGCTCATCTTTTGCAGCTCGGTGAGATGGATCTCGCCGCGTTTGATGTCTTCGTAGCGGTCGTGGAGCGCTGCGTCGCCGAAGAGATCTTCATCCTCGTCGGGGAATTCGCCGGGCGTTTCGCCCTGGTTGGCGGGCGCGGGGCGTTCCGGGCGCGCGAGCGGGGGATAATCGCCGCGATCGCGTGCGGGGTATCCGCCGCCGTCGCGCTCGCGGTATCCCGGCTGGGCGTCGTAGTCGCGTCCGCGGGGCAGGGGCTCACGCGCGGCGGGCTCGCGTTCCGCGCGGCCGTAACCCGCGCCGTCGGCCGCGGCGGAATCACGCTCGCCTCGCTCCCGGCTGATCCGCTCACGCACGCTCAGGCCCGGCTCACGCTCGCGGCTGGGCGCTGCGTCCTTCTCACGCGCAGCCTCGCCACGGGGCTCGCGCGCCGCGACTTCGCGCGCGCTCGGCTCCCGCGCAGGCGTTTCTCGCGCGGGCGTTTCGCGCTCCCGCGCTGCCTCTCGCTCCGGCCGCTCACGGATGAACCGGATCGGCTCGCGATCGGCCGGGCCTTCGCGGTACTGCTCACGAACCGCTTCGACAGGAGCGGGGGCAGACTCGGCGGGGCCGAAACCAGGCAGGGGGGTATCAGCCGCCGCGGGCGTCGAGGCCGCGCTCGTCTTGCGTATCCGCGACGTACCCGAAGTCTCCCTGCGGGGACGCGTCTCGTTGGCCATGGGGGTCCTCATCTCCTCGGATAGAACAGGGTCGGTTTGATTCGTTGATTCAACCAGTTGCCAGCACGTAAAACGGCCGCCGGCTCACGCCACCCCGGCGCGGCCCAGCAAGCGATCGAGCTCCTCAAGCGCCTGCGCAAGCGCATGCCGATCGCCGTCGTTGCGGACCACCAGATCCGCGCGGCCCTTCTTGGATTCAAGTGGAAGCTGGGCACGCTCGCGCGCCTCCAGCATCTCAGCCGTCCAGCCTCGTGACGTCTGCACACGCTTGAGCCGAACCGAAGGAGACGCGTCGAGATACACGATCACGTCGCACAGATCGTCCCAGCCGGCCTCAAGCAACACCGCCGCGTCGAGCACCACCAGCCCGCTCGCGGCCGCGTGCGCGTAATCCAAAATCGCCGCCTCGAAGCGTGCGCGCATCCGCGGATGAACCACCGCCTCGAGGTCTCGAAGCGCTTCTGAATCCGCGAAAACCAACTTGCCCAGGCGGCGGCGATCAATCACCGGCTCAGCCGCCCCACCCGCGGCAGGGCGCGCATCCCTCTCGGCCAAAATGCCGCTGCCAAACCGCTCGAGCAGGCGCGCCCGAACGGCCCGATCCGCCAGCACCTCATGCCCCACGGCGTCGGCGTCGATCACACACGCGCCACGCT
This sequence comes from Planctomycetales bacterium, assembly GCA_027451885.1. Classification (GTDB taxonomy): domain Bacteria; phylum Planctomycetota; class Planctomycetia; order Isosphaerales; family Isosphaeraceae; genus JAKBAP01. Next base: position 28,447 of record DAIDHX010000053.1, on the reverse strand, counting down.
CCGCCAGAATCCGCGCAGCCTCGCTCTTGCCCGATCCGATCGCGCCAATCAGGCCGACCACGGCAATATCGCCATGCTTGAAGCTGGCGCGGGGAAGAGTATTTGTCGAAACGTTACACAAGGTCATCGACCAAAGGATTCCTGAATAGGACTGGCCGCCCACGACCAGGGCGACCCTCAGGTGCTCGTGGCGTGATTCCGCCGATCGTGCGCGTCTCGCACACAACGCACAGCCGGGGACTCGGTCACGGTCACTCTCGTACGATTCCCGCCGAACGCGCGTCGACAGGAACCGGCAACAGCGAGCTTCGTGGATTCAAGACACGGCTCGCAGGCGTGTCGGATTGAATAGAGCGGGTGGGTCCTGGTAGTCGGGCCGCCGAGCTTGCTCTTCCAGGGCACTTCAAGGCAGAGGAGGGCCGCAAGAGAGGGGTTCGGCGATTGAAGGGTTATTCGTCAAGAGACGCGAATCTCGTTGTTCGCTCTCAAAGTTATACGAGACCGAACGTGATTTCGCAATGGGCACTCCTGTTGAATCTCCGTTAAATCTTCTGATTCCACCGTGCCCGCGTCCTTCACGGACCTGCCGCCTCCGGGCGACTCTTTTAATTACGTAGGATCGATGGCCTCCACGTCAAGCCAGTTGGGTCCAAACGCGAGATCGACCTTGAGCGGCGTTTTGAGCTCGAGCGCGGTCGTCATCGCCTGGCGGACAAGGGCGGCAAGGGCGGGGATTTCGGCCGCGGGGGCTTCGAGAACAAGCTCGTCGTGAATCTGAAGCAACATCCGCGCCTGGAACCCGCGCGCGGCGAGCAGCTCATCCAGGTTGATCATCGCGCGCTTGATGAGATCCGCGGCCGAGCCTTGAATCACGGTGTTGATCGCGGTCCGCTCGGCCAGATTTCGCACCCGCCCCGTGGTCGCCTTGATGCCCAGGATGGGGCGGCGCCGGCCCAGGATCGTCTCCACACGCCCCGCCGCCTTCGCCTCCTCGAGCGTCTGGGTGATGAAGCGATCCACCCCGGCGTATTCCTTGAAATACGCCTCGATGAACGCCGCGGCCTCGATCTGCGGAATCCCCAGCCGGCTCGCCAATCCAAACGCGCTTAAACCGTAAATCACGCCGAAGTTGACGGTCTTGGCGGCTCTGCGCATCCCCTCGTCAACCGCGTCCTCCGGCACGTGAAAGACCCGCGCGGCAACGGTTCGATGAATGTCGCGATCCTGCTCGAACGCCTGCAAAAGCGCGGGATCTTCGGAAAAATGGGCCAGAATCCGCAGCTCAACCTGCGAATAATCGGCCGTGAGCAAGCTCCAGCCCGGCGCGCCGGCAATGAACGCCTGGCGAATCTGCTTCCCCTCGTCGGTGCGCACCGGGATATTCTGCAGGTTGGGGTCGCTCGAGCTCAGGCGGCCGGTTGCGGCCACGCTCTGATTGAACGAGGCGTGGATCCGCCCGTCCGCGTGCACCAGCTTCGGCAAGGAGTCGAGATAGGTGTTCTTGAGCTTGGAAAACTGGCGATGCTTGAGAATCAGCTCGGGCAAGGGATGCGTGGCCGCGAGCTCCTCGAGCACTTCCTGGGAGGTGCTCCATTCGCCGCCGGGCGTTTTTTCCCGCGCAGGCAGCTTGAGCTCCTCAAAGAGGATTTGCCTGAGCTGCTGCGGCGAGCCCATGTTGAACGCGCGGCCGGCGATGCGGTAGGTCTCGGCCTCGAGCTGCTCGAGCTTCCCCGCGAAGTCGCGCGAGAGCGTCTCGAGCAAGGGCACATCGACCTTGATCCCCGCTTCTTCCATTCGCGCCAGCACGCCGATGAGCGGGCGCTCGACCTGCGCGTAGAGATCCCAGAGCCCTTCGGAACGCACGCGATCGCCCAGAATCCGGCCTAGCCGCCAGGCGGCGTCCGCGTCCTCCGCGGCGTATTCCGCGGCCTTGTCGAGCGGCGCCTGGTCGAAGGTGATCTGCGCTTTGCCTTTGCCGATCAGGTCGGTGATCGGGATCATCTGGTGATTGAGGAACCGCTCGGAAAGCTGGTCGAGATTGTGGTTGCGCTCTCCGCTTTCGAGCAGGTAGGAAAGCAGCATCGTGTCGGTGATCGGCCCGCCGATCGTGAGCCCCTGCCGGCGTAAGACGAGGATGTCAAACTTGCAGTTCTGGCCGATTTTTTCGGATTCTGGATCGGCCAGGATGGGCGCCAGGGCGTCGAGCGTGGCGCGTTCTTCGAGCACGCTCGAGCCGGCGGGCCCCCGCACCGGCAGATAATAGGCTTCCCCTTCGATCCACGCGAAGGAAAGGCCGACCAACTGGTCGCGGAGCGGGTCCAGCCCGGTCGTCTCGGTATCGAAGCCAAAGCTCGGCTGCTGTTTGAGCGCGGCGAGAAACGCGGCGAACCGCTCCCTGGTGTCGACGAGGTGATAGTCCGCCTTCCAATCGGCGCGGGGAGCCAGGGCCGCCGCCGACGCACCCGCCTCGGCCCCAGCCAGCTCCTTGCGAAAGCCGTGAAACCCGTTCTCCGAGCAGATCGCCAGGAGCGCCTCGCGATCGGGCTCCTTGGTCGTGAACTCTTCCCAGCTCACGCTGAGGTCGAGATCGTCGCGCAGCTCCACCAGCCTGCGCGCCAGCCGGGCCTGCGCGCCGAACTCGCGCAGACTCTCCTGCTTCTTCTTGCCCTTCACGCGATCCACCCCGGCGAGCAGGGCGTCAAGCGTGCCGAACTCCTTGAGAAAGGTCGAGGCATAGCCCGGCCCGATCCCCGGCACACCCTTCACGTTGTCGACCGAATCCCCCGTCAGCGACAGGAAGTCGACAACCTGATCAGGCCGAATTCCCCATTCCTTTTCCAGCTCCTCCGCACCCATGAGCGCGTTCTTGCGCAGGTTGAGCAGGCGCACATGGTCGCTGATGAGCTGGCGGGCGTCCTTGTCGTTCGTGAGGATGACAACGTCGTAACCTTCCCGCTCCGCGCGGCGGGCCAGCGTGGCGATGATGTCGTCCGCCTCCATCCCCGGCACGGTGAGCGCGGGAATCCGAAAGCCCTCAAACACCCGCTTGATCACGGGAATCTGCGGCACGAGATCATCGGGCATCGCCGTCCGATTGGCCTTGTAGCTCGGGTCGATCTCGCCGCGGAAGACCGGCCCCGCGCCGTCGAACGCCGCGGCGATCAGATCCGGCTTGCGATCGCGCCTGAGATTCAGGATATCGCGGAAGATTCCAAAAACCGCCGACGTCGGCTGCCCCGCGGGGCCCGTCATCTCCGGTATCGCATGAAACACCTGAAAAATCAGCGAGTAGGCGTCAAGAATGTAAAGTGTCGGCCGATCTGCCATGCGCCTTCCCGCCTCCCAGTTGGGCAACCCGTTTCGGATTCCGGGCACTCACCCGACCATAATCCTCAAATCACCCAGTTTGACCCGGTTCCGAGCGGGCCTTACAATCCTATGAAATGTAGGGATTGTCCCGATCGCAAAGAGCTCGCCGGTTTCGACGCGTTCTTTTTGCTCGGAGCGCCCGACGTTCCCTCTCGCATGTGACATAGTATCAGCAAACCGGCGGATTGCAGGAGCAGGGTGCGAGCGCGCCGCTCGGGGGGAGCCAACACCAATGGCCGCTGCCAACGAATCCCAGGGCCTCAAAATCGCGGTCGCGGCGTTTATCACCCTCTGGGTGGTCACGACCGTATCGTGTTATTTCCTCTATCAGGCCTATTCCGGGGCCGATGCCCGTTTAACGTCCACCAAGGACGAGCTCGATAAGGCCAATGCCAAGAGCCGGGCTGCCTACGACCAGTTTGACGAAATGCGGAAGAAGATCGGCACCAAGGCCGAGGAATTCGATCCCGCCCGCGACGAGATCACCGCTCAGTTCAAGAAGATTGACGAACGTCTCACCGCGCTCCAGTCCGGCGTGGACGCGGCGATCCAGAAAGCCCAGGCGGCAGGCGCGGCCAGCGCTGAGCTCCAGGACGCCAAGGACAAGATCCGCCAGGCAATCGCCTCCTACCGTGGCGAGCCGAACAAGACCTACGCGTCGTCGCTGGAACGCGCCATGGAGCTGTTCGAGAACCTGTCGGCCCTGACGACCGAGCTTTCCGTCAATTATGTGGGGCTACGCCAGTCGCTCGAGTCGGCGACGAACGTCGCCAAGCAGCAAATTGACGTGCAGGCCAAGGCCGCCACCGACGCCCGGGCGGATCTCGATGCCGAGCACAAAAAGCACGAGGAAGCCCGCGCCATCCTGCTCACCAAGACCGACGAGCTCCAGACCGACAACGACAAGAAGGCCACCGAGATCGCCAAGCTCCAGGGCGACCTCAAACGTGTGGAGGACGACACCGCCCGCAAGCAGGAAACGCTCACCTCGATCATCCGCGAGCAGCGCGACCGGCTCGAGCGCAAGGAAACCATCCTGGACCGGCCCGATGGCCATGTGGTCTATGTTGATTACCAGCAGGGCGAGGTGCTCGTGGACATCAACCGCCGCCAGGGCGCTCGGCCCCAGATGACCATGACCATCTTCGACGCCGACTCGCCAGGCATCCCCACCGAGAAGCCCAAGGGGAACATCATGCTCACCCGCGTGGGCGACCAGTTCTCCTATGCACGCATCGTCAAAACAAACAACCCGATCGAACCGATTCGCAAGGGAGACATCGTCTACTCGCCCGCCTGGTCGCCGAACCAGCCAATGCGGTTCGCGCTCGTGGGCAAGATCGACGTGAATCGCGACAGCCGGGACGACCGCGAAGAGCTCAAACGCATGATCGAAGACGCCGGCGGCGTGGTCGACTTCGACCTGCCTCCGCCCGAGATCGGTCCGGAGAAAGGCACGCTCTCGCCTCGAATCGACTGGTACGTGATCGACGAGCGGATGCCCCTTCGCGAGGCGTTTACGCGGGAAAACGATGTGTCGCTGCTCAACCAGACCAAGCTCACGGAGCGGATGGGCAAGGTCATTCAAGAAGCGCGAGCCGATGGGATTAGGCCGTTGCCGATCGAGCGTCTGCTCGCGTACCTGGGCTACGACATGCGAACGCCCATCGTGGGCCGTGCCGAATCCTACGGCAAGGAGGCGATGCGGCGCCTGACCGCCAAACGGCAGCCCGGCGTTGAGGCCGCCAAGCCCGCGGACGCAAACGCGCCGGCCGCGACCGACACACCGCCGAAGCCAGATGCACCCAAGGCCGAGGAACCCAAGGCCGAGGAACCCAAGGCCGAAGAGCCCAAGTAAGCCAGGCAAAGATCCCCAGCAAAGTGAAGCGGGGGCGGTCCAGGTGATCGCCCCCGCCTTTTTTGTTGCACGCGAGTTGAGCCTTACCGCTCCTGGAGAGGCTTGATCTCACGCGCAGGAGGCCCGATGTAACGCGCCCGAGGACGCATGAGCCGATTGTGGTCAAGCTGCTCAATCACGTGCGCAGCCCAGCCCGCAACGCGTGCCATGGCGAAGATCGGCGTGTAGAGCTCGATCCCCAGCCCCATGTAATGGTAGAGCCGGGCGCTCGGCCAGTCGACATTCGGCGGCAGCAACTTCTGGGTCGTAACCGCACGCTCGATCGGCTCGGCGATTCGCTCCCAGCGATCGTCGCCGATTTCCCTGGCGATGCTCGCGCAGTAACGCTTGAGAATCGCCGCCCGCGGATCACCCTTTTTGTAAACGCGATGGCCGAAGCCCATGATCCGCTCCTTGCGAGCCAGGGCGTCTTCGATCCAGCGCTCGGCGTTCTCAGGCGCTCCCACACGCTCGAGCACCTTCCAGGCTTCCTCGTTCGCCCCGCCGTGCAAGGGGCCCTTGAGCGTCCCCACGGCCGCCACAATCGCGGAATGCAGATCCGAAAGCGTGGACGCCGTCACCCGGGCGGAGAACGTCGACGCATTGAGCTCGTGCTCGGTGTAAAGCACCAGCGAGACGTCAAAAGCCTGACGCACCACCGCCGAAGGAACCTTGCCGCTCACCATGTGCAGGAAGTTCGCCGCATGGTCCAGCTTGGCATCAGGCGCGATCAGCGGCAGACCCTTCACCACCCGCTCACGATACGCCACGGCCGTCGCCATCTGAGCGATCAGACGCTCCGCCTTGCGAACGTTCGCCGCGTGATCCGAAGGGGGCGCGGAAACATCAGGATCATAATGCGCAAGCACACTCACCGACGTACGCAGCACATCCATCGGATGGATCGATGCCGGAATCTGCTTGTACAGCCCAACCAGCGCCTCCGGAATCGCACGCGACGCCTTCAGCCGCTGGTCAAAGTCCTTGAGCTGAGAAGCCGTGGGCAAATCGCCGTGGAGCAGCAGGAACGCCGTTTCCTCATAGGAAACCGAATCCGCCAGATCCTCGATTCGATAACCCCTGTATTCGAGCCCTCCCGAGCCGTCCTTACCCTCAATATTGGCAATGGCCGTCTCGTTCGCGATCACGCCTTCAAGGCCGGGATAATACTCGTCAACCGCACTACCACTCATGGAGTGACTCCGACCAGGGTTGTATACCCCCGCCGGCAGTCCATCAAAGGCAGGGCGGCCGGCAAGGCTCAAGACCGACAACCGCCGCATGCGTGCGCCTGCGGCAAGTCCCGGTGACAATTCTCATTCCTTCAGAGTTTAGACGATCCTGAAACCGGCTTCCAGCGCGCAGTCAAACGACCTCGCGAAACCTCAAACGCCGCACACCTCGACACGGATTCAGGCAGGCGCGTCGACACGCTTGAAAAGCTCCACAATCTCATCGAGCTCTCCCGGCCCCAGCAGCAAAAGCGCACTCGCCAGCGAATCCGTCGTGCGAAAGAACCGCTTCAGGGCGTCGACGCGCTCCCCCAACGGAGCAAGCGAAGGATCAGCCGTAATCGCCGTCGCCGCCTCATCCAGCAGCTTGAGCGTGGGATCAAGCTCACGCCGCTTACGCTCCCGCAAAATCGCCCGGAACAACGTCCACACATCCGTCTCCGCCCGGAAAAGCTCGCGCCTCTCCCCAGGACGATGCGCCTTGTGCACCACTCCCCAGGACATCAACTCACGCAAATTCATGCTCACATTACCACGCGATACGCCAAGACGATCCTTGAGCGCATCGGCCGTCCACGCCGTCCCTGTCACATACATGAGTGCAAATAGCTCACCCATGCTTGTGTTAATGCCCCAGGCGCGGGCCATCTGTCCCCAGTGCTCGACGAACTGGTTGACAAGTCGATCGGAGGTGTTGGCTGGTTCGTTCATGGAAGCAGGCACGCACTCCAGCCGCAAATTCAGAGACGATTGAACTCTCGCAAGCTCGCTTCGCTGCGTCAAGCCGTTCGCAGGCTCCAGGGTCGGTTCGTAAGGGCGAAAATGTTTGCGCCGAGCCAACTTTCAGAGAAAAAGTCGAAAACTGCACCCAAAGTTCGGGTACAATATCGAAACGCATGTTGCCTCTGCGGCAATCGTGCGACCGCACAGTCCCGCCTCACAGGGATCTGGCGCGAGGTCCTTTCACGAGTCGAGGAGTTCTCTCATGCCTGAAACCGTCGTCCATTTCCAGATCCGGATGCCACCCGTATTGCATGAACAATTGGCAAGTTGGGCGAAGGAAGACAAGGCTTCGCTCAATGCACTGATCGTCGGGATCCTGGAAAAGGCCATTGAACAGCACGAAAAAGCTGCCAAGGAATGAGTTTTTTCCAACGGGCGCCGGTCCCGATTTGACTCGATCGCCGGCAGCGTCCGCATCAAGGTCGAGTCTCCCCGCTTTTGTATACACACAGATCGCGTGATCCCACTTCCCTCCTCGGACGATCGACCTTGAAGTCCAGGGCGGGTCGGGGTTATTCTCGTCTCTGTTGATCCCCGATAGCTCAATCGGTAGAGCGAGCGGCTGTTAACCGCTAGGTTCAAGGTTCGAGTCCTTGTCGGGGAGCTTTCTGGACAGTTACGCGAACCAAACCGTCCGGAGTTAACAACAGCGGATCCGCTCTCGCTTGCGGGGACGGCTCCGTTTGTCATTTCTGGGCCTGGAGTTGAGTCGTCTGGGCCATTATCGCCACCAAAATCGAAGCCCCGGTCGGGTCGGACTTCAGGGAAGAGCCGCATGGCGTAAGAGCCGGTCCGGGTTTCCGCGTCGATGGGGCCGAGTTCGACCACCTCGATGTAATGCTGGAGGATTTGCATCCGCTCTTCTGGCGTGGCCGACGACAGCAACTCGCCGATGTCTTTCCGGGCATCTCGTTCAAGGATAAGGACGGTGTGCAGATCATGAAGGATTACATGGCCAGCGGGTCGTTCGCCCGTGGCCGTGATTCGATCAACGCCTACGCAGCAATGGTGTTCGTCGGCAACATCAACCAGCCGGTCGATACGCTCGTCAAAACCAGCCATCTTTTTGCCCCTTTCCCGGACACGATGATCGACTCGGCGTTCTTCGACCGATTCCATGCCTATATCCCCGGCTGGGAAATCCCCAAGATGCGGCCAGAGTTCTTCACGAACCAGTACGGGCTGATCGTGGACTATCTGGCCGAGTGGCTGCGGGAGATGCGGAAGCGGAACTTCGGCGATGCGATCAACAAGTATTTCAAACTGGGCCGTGACCTCAACCAGCGGGACACGATTGCCGTCACGCACACCGTCTCCGGCCTGCTGAAGTTGCTATATCCCAACGAGGAGTACGACAAGGATGCGGTCCGGCGCTGCCTGGAGTACGCGCTCGAAGCCCGTCGGTGAGTGAAGGAACAGTTGAAGAAGATTGGCGGGATGGAGTTCTTCGACGTTCACTTCTCTTACATCGACACCGAGACGATGGAGGAGAAGTTCATCAGCGTGCCGGAACAGGGTGGGGGGTCGCTGATCCCAGATGGGCCACTGAATCCGGGCGTCATGCACACGGTCGCAATGGGTGGGTCTGGGGCGCACCTGGGCCTGTACCGCCTCGAAACCCAGGTGACGGCGGGCAATGGCACGCTGAAGACATCGGGCCTCGGCTCCAACGCCGCTGCCAAGGAAGCGATCAAGGTCGGTTTCGACTACTTCAAGGCCAACGCCCACCGGGTCAGCGCCTCGATCAAGCCGAGTGACCACGACTACCGCCTGCACGTTGTCGAACTGCATAACACCGGGCCGACGACCGCCATGACGCTCTCGGCGTTCGTGGCGCTCTGTTCGGCGGTCTTCGGTAGCCGGTCCAACAGCAGATGGTCGTCCTGGGCAGCATGAGCCTGGGCGGGAGCATCATCCCGGTCGAGAACGTGGCCGAGTCGTTGCAGGTCGCCTTCGACGCCGGGGCGAAGCGGCTGCTCCTGCCGATGGCGAGCGTGAAGGACATCCCGACGATCCCCGGCGAGTTGTTCGCCAAGTTCCAGACCGGGTTCTATGCCGATCCGGTGGACGCCGTGTTCAAGGCGCTGGGCGTGCAGTGAGAGAAGGTCCGTACACAGATGAATGAGAATAAAATTCGGGCATTCGCCAAACAGCTTGTCGAATTGGGCACTCATCTTCAAGACGGAGATGCAATGCCAGCGGCGACCCGCTCGATGAGCTTTTTGGTCGGCGAAAAGCACGTCGGCTTGTCCGGCCCGGACGCTGCGGCGTTTCAAGAGTTGAGCGGCAGCTTCTATGAGGAGAGTGGCTGGGGAGACAAATACTCAGAAGGCTATGTAAGTGAACTTCTTCGGAAAGTCCTGGCAGAACTTTATAACTCGAACACTTCGGCCACGGCGGAAACTGCAGTAGCGAAACACTTCGCCGATCATCAAAAATACCTGAAGCTCCATTCGGTCCTTGTGCCGCTGATGGGAATCGCCCTCCATGTGCCGTCACTGAAGCTCGGCAGAGTGACAATCATCAATCCGAGCGAAGCCGAACTTGCACGGCGGCTTGGCAAGAATGCCGTCACGAATCCTGGTCGGCATATTCTGAAAACACTCACTGGCAACGTCTTGGCAGAATTCGAGGCTGTGGCGGAACCCATTCGTGCAAAAGAAATGGCTGTCGAGGAAACAAGGCGAGCTTTGGAGGTGTTGCGTTATGCGATACCGTTCGTGTTCCAAGATGGGTACAAAGACCTCGGACTCAATGTAAGCATCGCTGGCGACTTCCCGGAAACCGATTGCATGACCTTCATCATGCCTTCGGCTGACGATAATTCGATGACGTTTACCTCGGAAAGCAACCGACCAGCAATTCCACTTCACATTAACGAGGAAAACCTATCCAAGCTCAAGGAATGCGGCGCACTCGAAGTTGCGGAACTTCTTGAAAAGCCTCCAGGGACATTGACCGACATCGAGCGAGTTGTCCTTCGAGGTCTGCACTGGTTCGGAAACGCTCTCTGCCACGGCGAGGCTGAGAACGAACTCTTGAGTCTGACCACATGCCTTGAGACTTTCCTTACCCCCAAGGATGGCAATCCAATCGGCACTGCGATAGCCGAGGGAGTCGCAATTCTCCTCGTCAGCAGGCTTGACGACCGCAAGAAGATGAAGAAGCGTGTGAAAGACCTCTACGGAAAACGTAGCGGCGTTTCGCATGGAGGCGAGAAGGCCGTACTTGAATCCGATTTGGTCGAACTTCGGGACATTGCCAAACGCCTCATTCACAAGGTCATCACCTTGCGGGGCAAGGTGACTTCTCAGAAGGCTTTGCTGGAAATGATCGAGGACGCCAAGCTCGGTTAGTCTTTGTGCGGAAGATTTTTATGACCGACGACATCCCGATCCGTGAACCGGACCAGATTCGCCAGGACTGCGCCCGTAAACTCAGGGCCGTCCAGATCAGCACCCACTTCCAGGCGATCCTGGGATGCCTGCTGGGTGAAGACTGGACCACGCCTCGGTTGGTCGAGATGGTCATCGCGCCGGATGGTCAGATGCTCGGTCGCCCCGAAGGTGAGCCGTCCTTCAAGGCATTCCTGGGCGCATCCGAAGACCTCCTGCGGAACATCCACGGAGTAGCCCCGGTCGCCGAACTTGACGGCGACGAGATCGGGTATTTGGTAGGCTAGGTCGCTGAAATCAAGAGGCAGCGGTGAATCGAAAGCAGGCGGCGCATGAAGATCATCTGGCAGGTTGACGCCGACGACGTTGCAAAGGTCAAGGAGTTCTTCGACCTGCACCGGGACAATGCGTTCGTGAAGATGCGAATCGCTACGAACCTCAAAGATGACAAGCCGCCCGTGACCAGAGAACTGTTTTGGGAAGTAATGATCGCCTGCCTGCTTACCACACAGCAGCGATCCGGCCCCGGCAGCGCCGTTACGAGATTCATCTCGACCAGCCCGTGTCTTCTCCGACACGAGCTTTGCCGGGCACAGGCGGAATTGGACGTGTTTGTGACAAAGGTACTCGCCGACTTCGGTGGCCTGCGGCGGTCCACGACGATAGGCCGGGAGTCGAAAGAAAACTGGAAGTACCTCGAAAGCGGCGGCTGGGAAGCGACCCTCGAAGTTCTCGAACGAGTGCGACTCAAGCTCAGCCCGGACACGGAAAGGGACGCCGCTCGGTTCATTGACGAGAACTTCAATGGCTTTGGCCCCAAACAGTCGAGGAATCTGCTGCAAGGATTGGGGTTGAGCCGGTACGAAGTTCCCATCGACAGCAGGATTACAAAATGGCTGAACGAGTTCGGCTTTCCGATCAGACTGACGGCGAATGCCCTGGGCGACCGGAATTACTTCGAGTTCGTGTCCGATGGATTTCAGCGATTGGCTGAGGCTTGTGGGATCGCCCCTTGCGCCCTTGATGCAGCGATCTTCTCCAGCTTCGACGGCGGCGGCTGGACTGAGGAAAATGTGGTCTGGTGACAGTCAGCTTCGAGAGTGTTACGAATGCCCAAACTCTTCTCATACGTTGTGGACCATGACTACGGGTTCGCCCCAAACCCGTTCGGCGGCTTTTGCACGTTGGCGAAGTGCAAGTACGGCACGAACAAGCGGAACATTGTCGAGTTGGCCGAGGTAGGCGACTGGATCGCCGGAACTGGCGGGGCCGATCTCAAGAAGAGCGCCGGTCACGGCAAGCTGATCTACGCCCTGCGAGTCGATGAGGTCATCCCACTCAACGACTATTGCCAGGCGCACTGCGGCGACCGCATCGACGCCGACCCGGAGGACGATGGGGGCGACCGGCTTGCCCTAATCTCCCACCACTTCTTCTACTTTGGCCGCAACGCCACCGACATCTCGGACATTCCCCAAAAAGTACCTGGATCACCCGTTCGAGAAGACCGGGCCGGGGCACAGGTCCGACTTCAGTGAGGACTTGGTTGAGGAATTCGCCAAGTGGTTGAAAGCCAACTTCAAGGTCGGCGGACGCTGCTACCCGATCCGCCTGCCGTTCTCTTTTGTGGAAAAGTACCTGACAGGTATCGAGCCAAAGAATCTCGACCTCGGCAAGCTGTTAGAGGAGACACTCCTCTGGTACGCGATGGCTGAATCCGGAGTCGTCATTGGGTTCCCCCATTGTCAGCCCCAGGTGCCGATCGCGTTCAATGAGATTGACTTGCTGCTCTATGAGCCGGGGGTCGGACCTAAAGCCACTGCAAGAGCCGCCGAGTGGACCCTGGGAGGAATATCTGAAGAAGGACGCGGTCTGCCTCATGGAACTCACCGTGGGTCACCATGCTCAGGTTGCGAAGGGAGGGGCGACGAAGGAGAAGGAAGACGCCGGGCCTGGCAAGGATGTACCGAAGAACAAGCTAATGAACTTCTACGCGATGAGGTCCTTCGGATTCCGCCTCACCCTCGGCAACTACTTCACGGTGCTCGGCGAGTCAAACCTGGCGCCGTCCACCCTAAGGACCCTGAACTCCACCGAAGGGTTCTCCTACCGTTGCCTGTCGGAGGAATGCGGCGACGACATCGCCCAGCTCGTGCTGAACCACCCAGACGCACCAGTTCCCTGGGAACAGATTCGGAAGTGGCATGGCCACCTTGTCCAAATCGTCATCGACGCGGCCAAACTGTTTCGTGCGAAAATCTAAAATCGGGAAGACACCCACCGGGATCCGCCGCCGACATGGTATCTCGACTCCTGGTTCGGAAAACCTTGCTTCGGGGCCGAGGCTAGATCCGCCATGTGAAATATCGAAGCGCAATCCATGGGCACTCTGATTCCGGACAGTTTCGAGACCGTCGCCCCGAACGAGGCGGATGCCCGTCTGGGCGTGAAATCAAGCCGCGTCATTGCGACGCACAAGCTTGGTGAGCGCAAAAGGTGCGTATCCGCCTGGACGACGGTGACGAATCGGAGCCAGTTGTGGTACCGGCATCCGCCCTGCGCTTGTTCATGCTACTTCTCGTCGAGTTCTCCCAGGGAAATGCCGTCACGCTGGTTCCGACTCACGCGGAGTTCGCCACGCAACAGGCCGCGGATCTTCTGAACGTATCTCGGCCCTACGTCGTCAAGCTCCTTGATGAGGGCAAGATTCCCTGCCGCACGGTGGGGAAATACCGGCGAGTCCGCTACGAGGACCTGATCGCTTTCAAGCGGAAAGACGACGAGACGCGGGCCAGGGTCCTCGACCAGCTCACTGCCGAAGCCCAGGAGCTCGGGATGGGCCACAGATGGGCCACTGAAGCCCCAGGACCGAAATCTCTCGCGATCGCGCGGCGGACGGGAGTAGAGCGAGCGCTCGGCATGCGTTCCCGGCTGGAGCTCAGGGCTCGCTCACCAGGATGATCAGGGACTGGGCCTCGACGCGGTAGATCTGGCCGATCGGGATGCGCGGGCCGTGGTCTTCCTCGAGGATGTCATCGGGTGAGGGAAGCGAGGTATCGACGACGCGTCGCCACGGCCGGCCCGTGGGAGACGAGGGAATGCGAAAGCCCAGCGGCCGCCAGTAGGCGTTCATGGCGACGTAGATATCGCGGTCGATGACGCCGGGGCGATCGATCCTGCGGCCGTCGAGCGCGAACGCGATCGAGTGGCTTTCGTGCGAAAAATCGGGGTGCGACGGCTCGACGCCGTGCCAGAGGATCTCCGGGCTGAGTGCGCCGTTGTGGCCGAAAAACGTGCGCCTTCTGAGCGCAGGATGGGCCTTGCGAAACGCGATCATCATGCGCGTGAAGCGGTAAAAGTCAGCGTTTTTCTCGCGCAGCGACCAGTCGACCCAGCCCACGGGGTTATCCTGGCACCAGGCGTTGTTGTTGCCTTTCTGGGTGCGGAGGAATTCATCGCCGGCGAGGATCATGGGCACGCCCTGTGAGACCAGCAAGGTGGCCATGAGATTGCGCACCTGGCGCCTGCGGAGGGCGAGAACAACGGGGTCGTCGGTCGGCCCCTCCGCGCCACAGTTCCAGCTCCAGTTGGCATCCGCGCCGTCGCGATTGCCTTCGCCATTGGCCTCGTTGTGCTTGTGGTTGTAGGAGACAAGGTCGGCCAGCGTGAAGCCGTCGTGGCAGGTGATGAAGTTGATCGAGTGCAGCGGCCCGCGTTCGAGATAGAGGTCGTCCGAACCGCAGAGCCGGGTCGCGAGCGCTGAGACAAATCCGCGTTCCCCGCGCCAGAAGCGCCTGACATCATCGCGGTAGCGGCCATTCCAGTCGGACCAGCGAGTCTGGCCTGGGAACGTACCCACCTGGTAGAGCCCCGCGGCGTCCCAGGGCTCGGCGATCAGCTTGGCGTCACGCAGCAGCGAATCCTCGCTGATCCGATTGATGACGGGGGGCTCGAGCAGCACATCGCCATGGCGGTCGCGCCCCAGCACCGACGCCAGGTCGAACCGGAACCCGTCCACGCCCCCTTCGGCCACCCAGTTCCGTAAACAGTCGAGCAGATAGTTGCGCACCACGGGATGGTCGCTCGAAAACGTGTTGCCGCAGCCGCTGAAATTGAGGTAGCGGCCATGATCGTCGAGCATGTAGAAAAGCGTGTTATCCACCCCGCGGAAGTTATACGTCGGCCCTCCCTCGCCCCCTTCCGCCGTGTGGTTGAAAACGACGTCGAGAATCACCTCGAGCCCCGCCTGATGGAAGCGGTCGACCATCGTGCAGAATTCGTTCCAGGGGCCGGACCGCTCGGGATTGGATGAATACGCCGCCTTGGGCGCGCAGAACGCGATCGGATTGTAGCCCCAGAGATTGCGGTGCCGCTCGCCCGTGAGAGGATTAACAAATGTGCAATCATTTTCGTCGAATTCGTCCACCGGGAGCAATTCGATCGCGGTCACGCCCAGGCGGTTGATGTCATCGAGCTTGTCAACGAGTCCGGCGTAGGTACCCGGATGCCGCGCGCCCGAGGTGGGATGGATCGTGAAGCTGCGCACGTGCAGCTCGTAGAGGATCGTGTCCTCGAGGGGCGTGCGGGGATTGAGCTCGCGTGGGCGGTCGAGGAGAACCTCGGTGATGAGACTCCTGCGCGGGAGGTCGCCGGAGAGGCCCCACGGCCTGCCGCAGGACAGTGCGCGCGTATAGGGATCGTGCAGAATGATGGAGCGGTCGTAGCGGTGGCCGTTGCCTTGCGGTCCGTCGACCTTGTAGCCGTAGCAGAATTCTTCCGGCAAGCCGTCGACGCGAATATGCCAGTGGTCGCCGGTGCGGTTGCGCATCGGGTCGAGGGGGATCTCGGCGCGGATCTCGCCGTCGCAGGGCTCCGAGAGCACGAGCCAGACCGCGGTGCCGTGGCGGCAAATGAGCACGAAATTCGTGCCGGTCGGCGTTGCGGTCGCACCCGCCGGCACCGGCGTGCCCCGGGTCACGAGCAACATGCGGTCGCGATAATGGTATTCCTCCTGGATCGAGGGGGCGAGCAAGCTTGTCGGCTCGGACATTTCTCGAGGTTCTCGCAAAATCGAGGAATGCGATTGGTCCTGCTTCAGGCTGTGCCCTAAGAGCGATTGAGTCAAGTCAAAGCTTCAAACAAAAAAACCGAGCCGCGTCCCCGCGCGGTTGCGCAGCAGGGTGCGGCTCGGTCGCTTGTTCGAATTTCACCAGGTCCGGACAGGGCCGGCCAGGGACTTCGCTCAGACGGAAGATCAACGCTCGCTCGTGGATCGATCGCTCGTGCGATTGCCACGGCTGGAATTGACGTATGCAGCGGTCAGCATGCCAAGCAGTGCCGCCCGGCGGCCCGCCCGGTTCGAACGCACCCCGCGCCGAACCCGCGCCACCGCGCCCGCCCACTCAAAACCATCATGCATCGGTGCGTTTTTCTTGGACTTCAGCTCGCTCATCGGACAGTAACCCCCACGAGGAGAACCAGGACCCAAACAGCGGGACCGTGGCTCCACCACTCCCTTTGTGCCGAAGAGAACACAAGCTCTCGACGGCAGCACCATCCTGGCGTCGGTCACAGCAGAGCTTCACCCCTGAATTGGGGCAGAAGCGATGGCGCCAGGGACGGCTCGCGCTCAGGCGGGGGATTCTGCCGGGGTCCCACCCGAACTCGATTCTGTGCTCCTGGCAACGCATGACTCCTGACTTCGACCAGCCCCTGGGCGACCAGGTCCCCTTTATATCGGAACCTGCACGACGCAACTTGCGAACCGGCAGGGTATTCCACCTTGACCGGCTGCCCTGGCCCCAAAGGCTGTGGATCGGCGAATCGCACTACGCCGACAATGACCGAGCAGACTCCCCAGAATCTAACAGTCGAACCCGGAGCCGTCCAGGAAAAATCCCACTCTTTGCCGCTTTTCTAGCCAGGACGCCCGCGCTGTGAGGCCAGGCGAAATGAGTGGGACGATTCTGGTCGGCCACTCAAGTTTAGTCGTTTTTCACCCCCTGGGACCGCCACCGCCGGCGGGCGTTCCAAAAAGCACCATGAGCAGCATGGCGCCTGTGGATATGCCATTCAGTGTTGCATGCATGCAAATAGCCGCGATGAGGGAACCGGTTCTTTGGTAGACGAGGCCGATTGCGGCGGCGAACAGGAAGAGCGGCACCGGCGCGGGCCATTGCGGGGCGTGGACGATCCCGAAGAGGAACGAGGTCAGCGCGATGCCGAGCATGGCGGCGGCTGGTGCAGTCGCGGGTGGAGCAAGGCCGTTCCCGGCCTCGCGCGTGGCGTCTTCCGCGGGTTCAATTTGAGTCGGGGCAAGGTATCCGGCGGCCCGGGTGGGCGTGGGATCGGTCTCGGAGGCCGTGGTTGGCGCGCCCTGGATCGCCTGGATGAGATCATCAAACAGGGCGATCAGCCAGCGCTGAAGGATCGAGCGGAAGAGCATTTCCTCAAGGATGGGGGCGAGAATCACGGCCGTGACCGCGCCCAGCACGGCGGCGGCTGGCGAGAATTGCCGCTCGAGCATGACCGAAAGCTCGTGCTGGTTGGGGCTCCAGATGAGGCCGGCAAGGGCCTGCACGAGATAGATGATCGGCACCACGAAAAACCCTGCGCCAAAGCCAAGCCCAAGCTGGCCGCCCAGGCGCTCGCGTGAGAGCCCAAAATCGCGCAGTCTCGCCCCCGCCGTGAACCAGGCAAGTAGCGGCAGCAGGGGGATGAGCAGCACATTCACGACGGCGGTCAGGCCGACCTGCTCGAGCGCGGTGAGCGGGTTCGCGGGCGCGGGCGACTCGGCCGGCTGTGCGGCGGGAGCGAGCGCGGGTGCGCCGGCCTGCGCCGGAACAAACTCACGCTTGACCGAGCGATACACCCCCATGACCACGACGCTGAGCCCAAGAAACAGCAGCAGCGAAAGCAGCACAGTCCCCGATCCCCAGGGAGGTCGGCTCGGGGTGGCGATCAGGCGGTCTGGCAAAACACGATCGCCGCGCAGGAGCCGGGTGGCGATTCTCAGCCATGCGGAAATCACCAGCGAGAACAATCCCAGGAGCAGGGTGAGCCTCAGGGTGCGAAGCAGGTGTTCCATCAAGTTCGTCGAGATCTCATCGCGTGATGGGGCGCGTACCCCTGGCCGAACCTTCCCAATCCACCTGCATCGTACTCGCTCGGTGGGCTTTCAGTCACCTTGCCCGCGCCCGCGCCCGATCCTTAAGATTGGCAAGCCTGGCCAGCTACCGAAAAAATGCGGAATCCCTGGGAGCACGACCGGTCGATGCGCGACGTCGAATCACAACTGGCATACCTTTCACGCGGCGTCGACAGGATCACTCCCGAAGCGGAGTTCCGCCAGAAGCTCGAGCGCTCGGTCAAGTCCGGCACGCCGCTGCGGGTGAAGTACGGCATCGACCCGACCGGCATCGACGTCCACCTGGGCCACACCGTGCCGCTGCGCAAGCTGCGGCAATTCCAGGATCTGGGGCACAAGGCCATCATCATCATCGGCAACTACACCGCGCTCGTGGGCGACCCCTCGGGCCGCGACGAAACCCGCGCCCGGCTCACGAAGGACCAGGTCGAGGCCAATGCCCGCGACTATCTCGAACAGGTCGGCCGCCTGATCGATCTGGACCGAGCCGAGGTCCATCGCAACGGCGATTGGTTCGCACGCTTTTCGTTTCTCGATGTGCTCGAGCTCACGCGCAAGATGACGCTGGGGCAAATCTCAGCCCGGGAGGATTTTGCGCAGCGGATCGCGGCCGAGAAGCCGGTCTATCTCCACGAGTGCCTCTACCCGCTCATGCAGGGCTGGGACTCGGTTGAGATCAAGGCGGACGTGGAGCTTGGCGGCACCGAGCAGCTCTTCAGCCTGCTGGTGGCGCGCGACCTGCAGGAGTCGCAGGGCCAGCCGCCGCAGGTGGCGATGACGATGCCCATTCTGGTGGGCACCGACGGCACGCGCAGAATGGGCAAGAGCCTGGGTAATTACATCGGGGTCGCCGACGCGGCGGATGCCATGTTCGGCAAGATCATGAGCATTCCCGACGAGCCGATGCGGCAGTATTTCACCCTGCTGACCGAGATTCCGATCCCCGAGGTCGATCGCCTGCTCGACCCCGCGCTCAACCCGCGCGACGCCAAGGAAGCGCTCGGCCGCGCGATCGTCGCACAGTATCACGGCGCGGAGGCGGCCGAGACCGCGGCGCGCGCGTTCCGCAAGCGCGCAGCCGGCGAGGACCCTGACGTCGTGCCCGAGGTCGCGGTCTCCGCCGCCAGGCTCGACGCCGCCCAGAGCCTGCCGGCGTTTCTCCTGCTCAAGGAGCTTGGGCTCGAACCCAGCGCCTCAAGCGCGCGGCGCCTGATCGAGCAGGGGGGGTTCAACATCGGACCCGACCGCGAGGTCGTCACCGACCCCAAAGCGCCCATTACAATCCACGACGGCCTCATCGTCCGCGCGGGCAAGCGGAGAATTGCACGCGTGCGGCTCACCCCCTGAGCCGCCGCGAAACCTCTTCTACACATGTTGTCATCTACACTTGAGGTTGCCATGAAACCGCACGGCGTGGGCATTATCGGCTGCGGCATGATCGCCGAGTATCACACCCGCGCCATCCTTGAGATCCCCGGCGCCCGGGTCGTCGCGGCCTGGAGCCGAAACCCTGCGAATGGGCAGAAGATCGCTGCGCTTGCCGGCGGGTCTTGCCCCATTTTTGACAATCTGGATGCCTTGCTCGCGGCAAAGGAAGTCGACGTCGTCGCCATCTGCACGCCCAGCGGCGCCCATCTCGAGCCTGCCCTGGCCGCCGCTCGGGCGGGCAAGCATGTGATTGTCGAAAAGCCGCTTGAGATCACCCTGCCGCGCTGCGACGCGATCATTGAGGCCTGCGCCCGGGCGGGGGTCGGCCTGTGCACCATCTTCCCCTCGCGCTTCGCGCCGGCGAACCAGCGGCTCAAGGCCGCCATCGACGCCGGGCGATTCGGCCGTTTGACGCTGGGAGACACCCACGTCAAATGGTGGCGCACCCAGCAGTATTACGACTCCGGCGGCTGGCGCGGCACCTGGTCGCTCGATGGCGGCGGCGCTCTCATGAACCAGGCGATCCACAACGTCGATCTCCTGCTCTGGCTCATGGGGGACGCTGTCTCCGTGACGGCGCTCACGGCCACCCTGGCCCACGACCGGATCGAGGTCGAGGATACGGCCGTCGCCGCCGTCCGCTTCAAGAACGGCGCGCTCGGCGTGATTGAGGCCGCGACCTCCGCCTATCCGGGGCTCGAAAAACGCATCGAGATCCACGGCGACCAGGGCTCGGCGCGGGTTGAGCAAGACGACATCACCCTCTGGTCCTTCCGCGATCCCCACGCGGAGGACGCCGACATCCAGGCCGCCCTGGCCGCGCGGTCCAGCGGCAACTCAGGCTCGAGCGATCCACGCGGCATCTCCCACGCCGGCCATCGCGCCCAGATCGCCGACTTTCTCGCCGCCATCGACGCCGGGCGACCACCCCTCGTCGACGGCCGCGAAGGGCGCCGCGCTGTCGAGATCATTCGCGCAATCTATCGCTCCGCCGCCTCAGGCCAAATGGTCTCACTCCCGCTCCTGCACGACCAGTAACACGGGGGGCACGGGCCGTAACCACATCCACTCACTTGAACTCTCGCTCCAGAATCCTTATAAAACACCTGGAGCATTCTGGCCGGCTCGACCGGTCTCCTGGACGTCAACGGAGTGACGCTCATGCCCAGGCACAGGCGGCGGCGGTTTGATTTTCTCGTCTACGTGGCCGTTCGCCTCGTCGTCGCCCTCGCGCAGGCGCTCACCATCAAGCAGGCATACGCCCTCGCAGGCTGGTTCGCCTGGCTCGCGTACACGGTCGACAGGCGGCACCGCAACGTCGGCCTGGAAAACCTCAAACACGCATTCGGCGACCGCTACACCGACGCCGAGCGCGACGCCATCATCCGCGCTGTCTATCGCCACTTCTGCACCATGCTCATGGAGATTCTGCACACGCCCCGCAGTCTCCATCTCACCAACTGGCGCGACAAGGTGGTCCTGGTCGGCCATGAGCCCATCATGGACCAGCTCATGACCGCCGACAGGCCCATGATCCTGCTCACGGGCCACTACGGCAACTGGGAGCTCGCAGGCTATGTCTTTGGGCTCTTCGGTTTCCCCACAAACTCAGTGGCCCGCACGCTCGACAACCCCTATCTCGAGCGCTTTCTCAGGCAGTTCCGCGAACGGACCGGCCAGAAGCTCATTCCCAAGTCCGGCGGCTACGACCAGATCAACGAAGTGCTGACCAGCCGAGGCGTGCTCTCTTTCCTGGCCGACCAGGATGCGGGCGAGCGCGGACTTTACGTGGACTTTTTCGGCCGGCCGGCCTCAACCCACAAGGCCATCGCGCTTCTGGCCGTGGAACACCAGGCGCGGGTGGTCGTGGGTGTCGCGCGCAGAATCGGCCCGGGATTCCGGTACGAGATCCGCTGCACCGACGTGATCGATCCCCTCGATCTCGAGGGCGATCCCGAGATCGTGCGTACACTCACCCAGCGCTACACGAGCGCACTCGAGAAACTGATCACGCAGGATCCCACGCAGTATCTGTGGCTGCATCGCCGCTGGAAACACCAACCCAAAAACAGGTTGCGTCGCGAGCGCCCGCACAGTTCAGCTTCCACGCACGAGCTCGCGGCCGAATCCAGCCCGCCTGCGCCAGTTGTTCGGGATGAGTCGGGAAAGCCCGGCCTCGTCACGTCCCATCATTGATGTGGCGAAAACGAAACTCCGAAAAAAAAATTGTCGCCATGTCGCGGCGAGCTTCGTAAATCAATCTTAAGGACTTCTGTGACATCCTGCCGAGCGGTGCGTGCGAGGCATCCTCGAATTGTTGTCGCAATCCGCCTCGATTCGCGTTCCTAACTCACAGTGGATGCGGCTCGCGCGTCGGACGAGTTCGGTTGCATGGCTTCTGCGATGATCCCTGTCGGATTGCATGGATCAGCGAACGACGATCAGGGAATGACCAACCATGAACGATTCCACAATTCTGACGATCAGCAAAGATCCACAACTGCTTACGGTCCTGCGTGAGCAACTGCATGGCCATGTGGGGCCAGGCAGCCGCATGATCGTTGCGCCCACGATTCAGGAGGCCTGCGCGCTTCTGGAAACGGCCCGGACGCAGCTTGTGGTGCTGCACTGGACGCGGGACCAGGCGAGCTATGACCAGATCGATCGCCTGCTCTGGACCAGCACGGTGCTTGCCAGGCGGACGCCGATTCTGGTCATTGCCGAGCGCTATCGCACGGAGCAAGCGACCACGCTGTTCCGCATGGGTGTTGACGACTACATTAGCCGAACGCATCATCTGGATCAGCTTGGGCGGATCTTCTCGGCGATTCTCCAGCACAGGCCGGCCGCGAACGGGCACAGCCAGGAGGCTGATGCGCCCGGGAGCATGGGTGCTCCCGTAGCGCATGAGTCCGCCAAGCGTATCACCGCGCCGGCGCTCATTTGACGCGCCCGGCGCTCATTTGACCCGCCCGGGCCGCGCCCTGCGAGCAAGGCGGTCGGGTGCGGCCGGGTTTCTGCCTGCAAGTCGCGTGGTTACTGGGCGCCTGCGCCTGCCATCGACGGTTGCGCGGGTCGGTCGAGTCCCAGGCGGGCGCGGCCCTTGCGAACCAGGTCGAGCCGCCCGCGATATTTGTCGTAGAGCCGGGTATGCCGGCTCTCGATCGCGATCGGTTTGCCGTCGATGAAGATGCCGAGCACGCTGGTGGTCGGCTCGAGCAGGTCGCCGGCGGTGATGACCAGGTTTGCGCGTTTGCCGGTCTCGATCGAGCCCAGCTCAGCCGCCACGCCCAGGATCTCCGCGGGCGCGAGCGTGACCGCCCTGAGCGCGGCCTCGCGTGGCAGGCCGAAGGCGACGGCGGTGGCCGCCTCGAACGGCAGGTTGCGCGCGGCGGTCCCTTCGCTTGGTCCCCCGCGCTGGGAGCGAATGGCAAACGGCACACCAGCCGCGTGCAGCCTCGCCGGCGCGGAATAAGGCGCATCATACGGTTCGTACTCCTGCGTGGGCAGCCGCAGCGTGCCGCCGAGCAGCACCGGCATCTTCGCCTCCTTGAGCGCATCGGCCACCGCCCACGCACCCGACGCACCCGAAACCGCCGCCTTGAGCTTCAGCTCCTTCGCAAGCGCGATGGCATCCTGAATCTCCACCGCATGCTCGGCGTGGAAGATCACAAGCTTCTTGCCAAGCGCGTAAGGCGCAAGCGCTTCGAGCCGGGGATCGGGGGCCGGGGGCGCGTCGCCGCGGGCAAGAGCGGTCGACCGCACCGTGTCGTAAGCCACGGCCTTGCGGAATAGATCCTTGATATGATCAAGCGTTTCTTTCCTTTTCCGGATGGCTTCGCTGGCGCCGCCGCCAGGGCCTTGCTGCGCCGGGAACCGGCCGGGCGGCCTGCGATCCTGATCCCGGGGCACGTGCGCGGGAATGGTGAGATTGAGCGCGATCGAGTCGGCCACGACCATCTCGCGCGGCACCCAGCCCGCCAGGTTGATCACGCTCCCCTGGCCGGAGATAACGCCGCCCGAGGTCTCCACGTAGGTGGAAAGCACGCCGCTCACCCGCGTGACCGGGATATGCTCGCTATCGGGATGGAGCGCCACGCTGGCCCTGAGCTCCGGCTGATACTGCGCTGAGTCGGCGAAGTCCTGCGTGTTCGCCAGGCTGCCGATTTCGAAGAGCCCGATCGTGGACCCGGAGTCGATCATGCCCGGCCAGACATCGAGCCCGGAGAGGTTGATGGTCTGGGCGTCGGGCGGGATGGCGGTCGAGGCCGGGCCGACGGCGGTGATTCGTCCCCGGGAGATCACGATCACGCCCCCCTTGATCTCGGGCCCGGAGACGGGGTGAAGATGAGCACCTGTGAGTGCGTAGATGTCCTTGGGCTGGGGTGCGACCTCGACGGAACGGCCGCGGAGCTCGGCCGCGGCGAGCGGCATGGCCGCGTGGGCGCCTGGCAGCGGCTTGTGGCCGCCGGGCGCTTTCCGCTCGAAGTACAGCTCGCCGTCGATGATCGTCAGCTCGCAGCGCGCGTAGGCATCGAGCGGGTGGCCGTTGAAGAGGGCGATGTCCCCATCCTTGCCGACCTCGATCGAGCCCATGCGGGCTTCGATCCCCAGCTCGCGGGCGGGGTTGATCGTCACAAGCGCGAGCGCCTGCGCTTCGCTCAGGCCGCCGTAACGAACCATCTTGGCGGCCTCGAGATTCAGATGTCGCATGAGCTCGGCGTCGTCGCTCTTGATGCAAACATTGGCGCCGGCGGCGGTGAGCAGGGCGGCGTTGTAGGGGATGGCGTCGTAGGCTTCGATCTTGTAAGCCCACCAGTCGGAGAAGGTCGACGCGCTTGCGCCATGGGCCGCGATCTCCGCCGCGACCTTGTAACCCTCCAGCACGTGTTGCAGCGACTGCACACGCACGCCGTAACGCTCCGCGGTGGAGAGCAGCATCAGGATTTCATCGCTGCGGTAACAGTGGCTGTGGATCTTGATCGAACCATCCAGAATGCGGGCGAGCGCCTCGAGCCGCAGGTCGATCCGCGGCGGCGGGCCGACCTCGGCCGGCGGCCGGGTTTCGCGCAGCCGCTTGTAATCATTCCAGCGGGCGCGGTAAGCCTTGGCCTCGTCGAACGCCCGCTCAATGACCGATTCCACCCCCATCCGCGTGTTCGGGAACCGGCCGCGGAACCCGATCACGTTCTCGCCCAGCGCGAATTTCACCCCCTGAGGCGCGTCGCGCAGAATCAGGTCGCGCCCGGGCTTGCCGTATTTGAGCTTCACCACCGCGTCCTGGCCGCCGATGGTGTTCGCCGAGCCGTGCAGCAGCCGCGCCGCCGTGAGCCCCCCCGCAATCGCCCGGAACATCTCGGCCCTGTCGCCCACCACGACGTCCTTCACGCGGACCTCGGGCACCACCGAGAGCGTGGCCTCGTTGACGCCCCCCTGGATCGCGATGTGCGAATGCGTGTCGATCATGCCAGGCATCGCCACCAGCCCCGCGGCATCGACCACCTTCACCCCAGGCGGCGGCGCCAGGTCCGCGCCCACCGCCTTGATTTTCCCGTGCTCGATCCAGATCGAGCCCCTCGGGATCGTGCCCTTCGTCACGGTGAGAATCGTGGCGTCCTTGATGAACACGTCGCCCCCGGTCTGGAAGCTGGGCTTGCGATCGGAATCGAGCTCGGTCGCCACGTCGACGAACGGCGCCTCCGGCGCCTTGTCCGCGGTCCCGGCGGTGCTGGTGCTGGTTTCGGCGGCCTTGCTTGCGGGCGCTTGCGACTTGCCGCGCGCGCCTCTGGCCTGGGTCAAATTCGAACGATCCGGCCGCGTGCCTGGGCTCCCTTGACCCGCCCCACGCTCGGCCTTCGTCTCAGGCCGGCCCTTGCGCTCGGCCTTCTCCGTCGCCGGCGGCGCGGCGGTGCTGGCCGCGGATTCGGCCTTTTCCGGCACGCCCCGGGGTGCGGTCTCGAGCCCCTCAGCGCCAGGACGCGCACCCTTGCCGCGCGGCCGATCCCCGGGCTTGATCTCATATTTCTTGCCATCGACCACCACGAATTGAACTTTCGCCTTCTCGTCGTGGAAGTCGGCCGTCATCGCGATCAGGTTGCCAAGCTTGCCCTTTTGGAGCGTGCCCAGCCGGCCGTCAACCCCGGCGATCGCCGCCGCGCCCTGTGTAAGCGCCTCAAGCGCCTGGTCAGCCGCAAGGCCATGCTTGATAAGCTGGCGCACCACCGCGGGCGCGGTCTCGTGCCGCTCGAGCCCCTGGGTCGCAAACGCGATCGGCACGCCCGCCTTCGCCAGCACACCCGCCGTGCCAAGCTGTTCCTCCCACTTCTTCCTGGATTCCTGTAGCACCCGCAGCGGCACGTCGCGCTCGTCGGCCGCGCGCTTGCGATACTCGGCAACGGTGGGAACCTTGGGCTCCTCCGCGTAATTCAATTGCAGGACGACCGGCGTGCGCGTGCTCCTCAGCCGCTCGACCACCTTCGCGGCCTCGCGACCGCCGAAGATCACCGCCGATGTGCCGAATTCGTCCGCCAGGTCGAGCGCGCGGTGGATCTCGTCGCGGGTGTTCGCCTCCCACCAGACCGGGATCTTGCGGGCGCGGGCCGCGGCCAGCACGTCGAGCGCGGGATCATACGGCGGATGCACGCCCCCCCGGGATTCATGATACGCCTCGAGCTGGGCCTGGTGATCGGCGTCGAGCATGGCCTGGCGGAAATGGGCCACGGACCCCATCAGAACGCGGGGATAGGGATTCTCGCTCGGCCCCGCCGGCGCACCGAAACCCCGCCTGCGCCCCTGGCCAGGACCCGGCCCAGGCGCGGCCGGACCAGCCGCCGATGGCTCGCTCGGAGGCGCCAGGTTCACATGAAGCGCCACCGGCGACTTCACCATCGATTCCCGCTTCGGCAGCCCGCTCGTCGAGAACAGCGCGCTTTTCCCGGTCGCAATCGCCCCCTCGGGAAACGAAAGCAACGACGTGAACCCCAGCCGCCGCCGCGGCTCCACCACCGGATCGGTCAAATCGAGCACGCTCGCAACCTCGAATTCCGGCGTCAGCCCCTTGCGGTTATCAGCCGGCGTCGTGGTCAAGGGCGCATCGGCCAGGTCCACCGGCCGCCCCCGACCCGTCGCGGACCGCTCCACCCCCGCGCGCTGCCCAATCGTCGTGCCCAGGTCGATAAACCCAGGGTAAACCGTCAATCCCTTGCCGGCGATCGTCTCAACGTCATACGGAACCTCCACCTCCGGTTCCGCGCCAATCGCCGTGATCACCCCCCCCCGCACAACGATCGTCCCCTTCTCGATCACCCGACCAGGAGCCGCCACAATCCTCGCCCCGCGAATCGCATAACCAGCAGGGTAGTCGTTCGACGCCAGCCCGTCCGAACCACTCTTCGCGGCCCAGGCAAATGCTCCCGCCACAAACAACAATCCCAGGAGAATTCCCGTACCCCGAGCGGCCAGCGGCCGCCGCCGACTCAATCGTCTCATCGCCTTGTTCCTTGAGCAGACCGGCTCGTCGAAAATTCACAGAAACAATTGATCAATCGCCAGGCCGAGGAGCGGGGAGATTCACCCTCAAGCGCATCATGGCTCTCGAGTATAAAAGCGCCGAGACGCCAACGCACGGCCCTGCTCGACCGCAAAACCACCACCCAATACCAGAACCGGCCACAGCACGGGCTCAGGACCTGCTTCCCCTCAAAGCGCTCACCCCACGCGCAGCCTCTGGCGAACCCCTCGGACGCGTGCTAGCATGCATTTGCAAGTGAACTGCGAACTCCCCAGGCGCGGCACCATGATTCACGAACTTCGCGCGGCGTTTTTGTTGAGGACCAGGCGGACTGGGACGGGCGCGCGCGGGCGAGCCCCGCGCTCCTGGGCGCCCGTGATCGAGCCGCTCGAGGGGCGCGTCACGCCGGCCCTGGGCGCCACGACGTATTACTGGACCGCGCTTGGGGACCAGACCACCTGGAACGACCCCATGAACTGGCAGCACGTCGATCCGCTCACGTACGCCAGGGTTCCGGGAACGCCCGCGCCTTACTCGAACATCGTGTTCCCCGCGAGCACGCTCCTGCCCCGCAATGCCCCCACGGCCATTAATATTAATACTGCATATGTGAATTTTCCTATTGCTTCGCTCGCGATTTATGATTCTTATACGTTTACTGGCCAATCGATTGCGATCACCAATCAGCTCGACGCGGCGAGCTCGTTTTCGCCCACGGGCGCCAGCCCGACTGCGCTCTTCAACGTGGCGGGGATCACGCTCGGCCCGGGGGCGACGATTGCGGCGGCGGCGAACGCGACCATCCAGTTCGCGCAGCCATCGAACCCCGCGGGGCTTGTGCTCACGCTGGAGGGTCCCGTGGCCAAGACGGGGCTGGGCCGGCTGGTGATCGACACCCAGACGATCCAGTACCCGAACTCTGCGTCGGTGTCTCCCTTGCCGTTTGTGATCGAAGGGGGAACGGCGGAGCTTGGCCTGGGGCTCAGCATCACGGGCGTGAGCTTCAACATCGGCCCGTACGCGTCGCTTCAGGTTGCGGATAACGCCGCCGTGACCATTGGGCCGATCGCCGGCTCGGGCACGATCCAGCTTCTGGGAACCACGGCGGCAACGGATACCACTGCGCTTTCGGTGTTTACATCCGCCGCGGTCACGGCCTCGTTCGCCGGATCGATCATCGGCGACGGGCAATTCGCCGCGACCGGCTTCGGCGTGCTCCAGCTTGCGTCGATCAACTTCGCGGGGGCGGGCACGGTTGTCGCGCAGGGGGGCGTCCTTCAGGTCGATGGGCCCGTGAGCGCGGAGAACCTGCAAATCGGCCCCCTGGGCACGCTCGCCAGGCTTGGCGCGTGGACCTTCTCGGGCGCTGTCGTTTTCCAGCAAGGGGGCAGGCTCCAGGTCACGCTCAACGGCACCACGCCCGGCAGCCAGTACACCCAGATCGTCGATACCAATCCCGCGCTCGGCGTGAACCTGGGCAACGCCACGCTCGCTGGAACCATCGGCTACGAGTACGAGCAAGGAGACGCGCTCGAGATCATCACCTCGCCGCGGGTCACGGGGCAGTTCCAGAATGTGACAAACGGCGTTGTGCTGCTTGGGTCGGGAGTGCCGTTCGCGGTGGGATTGAGCGGCGGCGTTGTGCTCTCGCCCTTGAGCTCGCTCACGACCGCCACGCTCGCGGCC
>DAIDHX010000052.1 GCA_027451885.1 Planctomycetales bacterium | reverse complement strand
TTGGTGATGGCACGGGCGCGGAAGACCGCCCCCCGCGCCGAGGCAGCGGAGCCCCCGTCCGGGCACGATGCCTCTGTTGCCGCCGCCATGGGACCCGCTCACCCTGGGCCGACCGAGGGCCTCGCTTGAGATTTGAATCGAGAATCACGCTAGAGCACGGTGGAGCGGAACACGGACGATTCGTGCACGCTCACCGGCGAGACGAACCCCTCAGGCTTGAGCGCCAGCACCGAGCAATCCACGCGCTGAAAGACGTTTTCGGCGGTGTTGCCGATCAAGAGCCCAGGAATGCCGGAGCGTGCCACGGTTCCCATGACGACCAGATCCGCCCCCATCCTGGCCGCCAGCTCGGAAATCACATCGGCGGGGTCGCCCTTGACGAGGTGGATATGCGGCTGCTGGTGCGCGAGCTTGACCGAGCCAAGCAGGTTTTCGAGCGCCTTCGAGGCCGCGGCCTTCTCGTCCGCGACGTACCGCTCGACCTGGCTCTGGGCCAGAATGGCGTCTCCGCGGACCAGGTTTTCGCAGGTTGCGGACCAGGCGTGGACGACGTGCAGCTCCGCGCCCTGGTCGCGCGCGAGCGCATCAGCGAGCTCAAGAATGGCGGAGTCGATGCGCGGATCCTTGCGATCCAGCGGCTCCTGGAGCTGCAGCAAGTCGGCTTCGTCCGGGGGTGGGACGGGGTCCACCGCGGCGAGCACGCGTGTGAACTTGTGGTCTTCGTGTCCGGGCTTGAAGAGCCACAACGGGCAGGGACAGGCTCGGAGGAGATGCATGTCCGTGGAGCCGAAGTGCATGGGGTGGTTGGGCTCGGCGGCCTTGATCACAAGATCGTGCTTGCCGCGAATGACCTCGCGAACGATCTCGATGGCGGGCCTGCCGCGAAGGACGCTTGTGGTGACGGAGAGTCCGTCGCTGAGCAACTGGGCGACGATCCGCTCGAGCTCGGCGGACCGTTCCCGCACCACGATCTCGAGCAGATCCTCGGCGACGGGGAGCGCCTTGCGCCCGTACCAGGGGATCTCCTGGACGACGCTGACGAGCTTGAGCGCGGCGTGATTCTCGCGCGCCAGGGCGACTGCGCGTTCGATCAATCCCCGGGGGGGATGTTCCCCGCGGACGGCGACCAGGATTCTTCGGAATCTGCGCATGGGTTTTTCTCCCTGCTCGAGCGCACGAAAAAACCCCTGAGCCGCGGCGCTCGCGGGTCGGGGCCAGCTCGACCGTCAGCGCCCGCCCGTCGCGACCGGGCGCATGAATTTACAGTAAGTCCCAGGAAGCGCGGAGGCAAGGTCCCAGTCACCCTGCGGGTGCGATCAAGCGAAACGGGCTCCGAACGCGGCGGCTGGGAACCGGGCGTATCGCGTGCAGTCAGGATGCCTGGTAGGGCGTGCGTGCTAGAGGCTGGGATTGGAAAATTCCTTGAGCGGCAGGGCGACGGGCACCTGATGCCGCGCGCTGCGAGCCACGGCCTCGGTGAACTGCATGTAGCGAACGCCGTCAGCGAAGGTTGTGTGCTCGATCACGCCCTCCCCGCGAACCGCAGCCACGAATTCTTCCTCCACGCGCCAGCCGCCGCGCAACTCCTCGGGGATCGGCAAGGGCGCGAGCTCCGTCTCGCCGCGCCGCGCACCCCGGATCTCGTCACGCGTGAAGTCGTAAACCAGGGTGCCCTCGCTGCCAAACAGGGTGACGTCCATCGCATGCTGATGCCAGACCACGCCGCTGATTCGAAACATACCCCGCGATCCGTCGGCCTGCGTGGTGAGCACCTGCACGCTGTCCGGCGTCCCCACGCGCACGTCCTCGTTGAGCTCAGGATCGAACCGGCGGGGCACGAGCTTCGCCAGCGCGGCCAGCACGCGCGCGGCCGGCGGAACCCACCGCGTCACAGACTCATAGAGAATCCCCAATGTGAGCATATTAAATCCAGAATAGCGGGTCATCTGCCGCCAGCCGAGCGGCGCCGCCGCGTCCGCGAGCTGGCCGGAGAGCCCCTGCACGTGGATCTCGCGAAGCTCGCCCAGAAAACCCTGGGCGATCAGCGACTTCATGTACCGATCGCCAACCAGGCCGTAGGGACTGGGCACAATCATGGTCTTTTGCCGCGGACATTCACGGGCCCGGTCAAACATGCGCTGGGCTTCCCGCGCATTCATGGCCATGCGGGCCTGGGTCAGCACGTGCTTGCCGGCGTCAAGTGCCGCCAGCGTGAGCGGGCAATGCAGGTACGGCCAGGCCGCGACCACCACGGCGTCGACCTCGGGATCGCTGACCAGATCTTCCCAGCCGGCGTGGATCCGCGGAATGTCGAAATCACGCGCGATCCGCGCGGCGGTTTCTCTGCGCCTGTTGCACACGGCAACAACCTGCACGCCGTCGAGCTTCTTGAAGCCCGGCAGATGGCGTGTGCGCGCGATCTCCCCCGCGCCCACAATTCCGATGCGAACCTCGCCCGCTGCCATGGCTGCGCCTCTGCAGACTCGCTCGAGCCGCTTCTGAGTCCCTGTCCCGCGCGTGGTGTGCCGCGTTGCCGCCTTATTATAGGACTCCAGACGCGCTGCGCAACCAGAAACCGGCCGCGAAACAAGGGCCATCCGAGCGTGGATACGAGGATGCCTGATTAGAGCTCTGGCACCGTGCGGGCGTCGTCCTCGTTGAAGGTCTCAGGCTGACCCAGAGTCGCGGCGGGGGGATTCACAGGCGCCACAGGTACCGGTTGCGTGACCACCCGGTCCCGTCGCGGAACGAAGGGATCGCCCGCATAGCCGCTCACGTAGAAGTTACGCCGGCCTCGCTCGTTAAACCGTGGCCGCATCACGGTATAGGCGTCATCGCTGGCCGGTCGCCGCCAGGGCGCAGGACCCCCAGTCTGGCCGCAACCCCAGAGACCGGCCACAACCGCCACGGGAGCAAGCCGCATTGCCAGTCCAAGTCGTCCCGCGGGCCTGCGCATGTGAATAGTCCCAAAGCCGCAATAACATGCGTGCAATAACAGCAAGGCAAACCATCCGCCCTGGTCTTCTGGTGATATCGGTTCCTCGCGGCCGCTGGATCGCGGAATCTTGCTCGGCTACGCTGGTCGTAAGATGTGACAGGACCAGCTCAAGGGGCTGAAATGGCCTCTTCAAACCGAATGGCGGAGGCATTCCATGAAGCTCCAGATCATGATTCTGCCGTTAGTTGCGTTTTGTGCAAGCTCAAGATTGGCCCAGGCCGAGCACGCGAAGATCACCCTCGAGGCGCGGACCCGGGCGAATTCCGTCACCGCCCACGTCGACCAGACGCCGCCCGAATGGGGCAAGAACCCGCGCCCGGTTCTCAAGCTGAAAGCGGGCGAAACGCTCCGGATACAGTGCATCTATACGAACGTGTATCCACACAAGACGCTCGAGAACATGGTGGTGCATCTCTACGTGGCGCGGATCAAGCGGGTTGGCCAGCGCGCGCTGCCGGACCTGAGCGACCTGGACAACGTGGTGCTGGAGACAGCCTTCGACCTCGATCTCAAACCGGGCAAGAAGGCGGGCCAGCAAAACCGGATCAAGCTCGACGAGCCGGGCGTTTACCTGCTCCGCGTCGAGAGCCGGAACTCAGGCAGCGACCACGAGCATTTCTCGGCGATCGACCTGGTGGTCGAGGACGGGAACGAGCCTGAATCGCCGCGTACGAAGACCCCCGCGACTGGCGATTCGAAACCCGCCGATCGCGCGAGCAAGCCCTGAACCTGAGCAGCATCCACGCCATGCCAAGGCACGGCTCTATGATCCACCCGCCTCGCGGTTTGCGAGTTAGGCGCTCTGGGCGAGCATGGGAGACCTTGCCGCGGCCAGCGAGTGTGCGCGCCTGGCCTGGGCCTTGTAACGGTGGGATCCCGCGCGATCGATTCAAGCCGCAAACGCATGGGGACCGATCGAAAGGGGGTCGCGGCGGTCTGGGATGGCCAACGGTGAGTCAGCCGCGTCAGGACTTCCAGGGACGCTTGCCCATGGCCGGCTCGATCAGGATAAGTCGGGGCTGGCTCGAGGCGGCGGCGAGCTGTGTGCCGCTCCTGGTGCTCGCGGCGGGGGGTGGGATCGAGCGAGCGCGGGAGCACGCCAGCCGCTACTGGCGCGAGGGCCATCGGGCGGCGATCGCGGTCAAGGACGGCAAGGCCGCCTTTCGGGTGCCCGTGGATCGGCCCGAATCAGAGATCTTGCTCGTGGTCTCCGCGCTGGCTCTTGAACGCGGCCCGCACCCGATTTCCGTCGCGGTCAAGGAGGCTGATGCCGGCTCCGCCCCCCTGCTCGAGGACGACGGACCCGTTTATCCCTCCGAACCGGCCACAATCAAGCCCTTCGCCCGCAACCACCCGACCGCCGCGCCCGCGCCCAGACGCGCATTCAGCCTGCTGGCCCACGATGGCGATCCCTCCGACCCCATCAATTATCGCACCATCGACGCCGAGCTCCGCGGGGTCGGACGCGACGTGCAAGTCTATGTGGCCGCCAACGACCTGGACGCCGTCAGCCCCGAGCAAATCCGCGACGCCATCACCGTCTTCGACGATCAGATCGAGCCGGCGGCCAGACGCCTCTTCGGCTCGGCACGCGACGTCGACGGCGACGGCCGGTTCACCATCCTCTTCTCAAATACACTCGCACGCGTGCCCCGCGGCCACGGAGCCGTCGACGGCTTCACACGCCCCACGGATTTCGACTCGAGCTTCGTGCCGCCGCTCAGCAATCGCTGCGACATGATCTATCTCCGTCCAAACGTAAAAGGTACATACCTGCATACCTTGATTGCGCACGAGTACATGCACGCGATTCTGGCGGGCATTCACGCCAGCGCGGCATCTGGATCAGGGCGCAGAGACGAGGAAGGCTGGCTTGACGAGGCGCTTGCGCATCTGGCGGAAGATGATCAGCATGCGAGTCTGCGTAACATTGACTACCGCGTGAATGCGTATCTTGAGCATCCCGAGACTTTCGGGGTGCGCGTGGAGGATTACTTCTCCGCCGGGCTGTTCCGGAGCGCGGGAGACCGGGGCGCTGCGTATTTGTTTGTGCGCTGGTGCGTTGACCGCTACGGCGTCGAGGCGCGTAAGCTGCTTGTTCTGGGGGGTCGTACCGGGATTGCCAATCTCGAGTCGGCCACGGGCGCGACGTTCGCGAGCCTCTTCCGCCGCTGGTCGATCGCACTTTGGCTGGAGGGGCGAGACGCCCGCAAGCTGGCGGAGGCCGCCGCGTCGCCCGGCGGGTATGGGATCGACGCCTGGGGCCCGCTCGACGACTTTGATCTCATGGGTCCGCGGACCACCCATCTCTCCGCGGCGCGGGCGGAGGCCGAGCGCTGGGATGCCGCGGGGACGAGCCCGCATTACATCCTGATCGATGGCGCACGGCGGGGCGCGATCGAAGTTCACGTGACCGGGCCCCCCGCCGCGAAGCTGCAAGTCACCGCGATTCCCCTGGGCGCTGCGGGGCGGCTTGAGCTCGAGCTCGAACCGCTGCCCGCATCAGGCGGCAAACCACGGTTCCAGGCGAAGGTCCGCGAACGCCACGGCCGAGAGGTACGCTTGCAGGCGATGACCTGGATGCCCGCCGGCAGCCCCGTCTATCGCCGCGACCTCACCCGCCAGGGGCGGCTCGACATGCTGGGCATCGCGGCTCGCTTCGGCAGCTCGCTCGTGCCAGCATCGGGGGCGATCCTGTCGAAACCGATCCCGCTTGAGCGCGACGAGCCCATAACCGTCCGCGTGATCGGCATTGACTCGGGCGGCAAGCGCGTCGCCGCCTGGGCCGACCTGAAGCCGCGCCCAGACGAAACCGCCGCAAACGCCAACCCCTGAGATCAAAGGGTTTCCGCGCGGATAGAAGTCCGTTATCGTCGCATCTCGATTACCAGGCCAGAAGACACTCTAGCCTGAGTCCCGCCACTCGTGTCCCGGGGTCAAGAACGCCATGAAGTCACACACCGAGTACCTCACGCTCAACATTCCATCCAGGATGGCTTTTGTGAACATAACGCCGCAGGTCGAGGACGCGGTCCGCAAAAGCGGCGTGCGGGAAGGGCTCGTGCTCTGCAACACGATGCACATCACCGCGTCGGTGTTCATCAACGACAACGAGTCGGGCCTGCATCATGACTTTGGCAAGTGGCTCGAAACGCTTGCACCCTTCAATCCCGACCCGAATGTCTACCACCACAACCGCACCGGCGAGGACAACGCCGATGCGCACCTGAAGCGGCAGATCATGGGCCGGGAGGTCGTCGTGGCGATCACAAGGGGCAAGCTCGATTTCGGCCCCTGGGAGCAGATCTTTTACGGCGAATTCGACGGCCACCGCAACAAGCGTGTGCTGGTGAAGATTATCGGGGAGTGAACCGAGGCGCCGCGGTCAGGGATTCGCCCTGGCGCGGAGCCGCTCCGCCGCGGCCTGGGCCTCGCGCAGATCCATGAGCAGCTTGAGCCGTTCGCCCACAGCCTGGGCCCATAAAGCGCACCCGAGGGCAGAAAAATGGCCGTCGCCGACTTGAATGAGTGGCTCAGACCGACCAGTTCTCGATGCTCAAAAGGCTCACACGGCCGAAGTCGCGCAGGTTGCGAGTGACGACCACGGCCCCGTGCTCCAGGGCGATCGCGGCGATGCGAAGATCCATGAGGCTGATATTCAGGCGGAGCGCCTTGAGCTGTCCAACCCGCGCAACGGCTGCTTCTGTGTAAGGGAGGATACGCCACTTTGCCAGACGCACGACGGCGTCTCCCAGATGCCCATAGGCCTGGGCGATCTCGCTTGGCTGTCGGGCTCGCCGGGTCAGCGTGTACCACCCCGTGAGTTGCTCATCGACGGTCACGATCGAGATGGCGAGATCACTTGCCGGATGCGCATCCACACGCCTCACCACGGCGGGGAGTCCACGATAGTAGAGGCTCAAAATGTCGGTGTCGAGGACGAAGAGGCTCATAATGCTTCGGGGTCTTTGTCCAGTCGATCGCGATACTCGTCCATGGCCTCGCGCCAGGCCTCGAATTGAGGATCCTCACGCAGGTATCCGGCATCCCCGGCCCAGGCCGCGCCTTCAGCGGGGATGCGAATCGCGGCCAGCTTCGCTCCGGCTTTCAGGCGGGTACGGACCTGTTCGGACAGCCGGTCGACGGCCTCACTGGCGGTCGCTCCTTCGGCTGCAAGTCCCAGCGAAATGCCCCCTGCCCCGATCGCGCGAAATCCGTTCCCATTCAGCGGCTCGACAATCACAGGAAGTTCCACGGCGTGCCCCTTGTCGTCAACAGAATCGTACATCCACAATTCTAACGCGACGAATACCGGGCGGGAATCGTGTCACCCGGCAATGCAGGTGTGTGAGCGTCGCGACCACGAGGGGCAAGCTCGATTTCGGCCCCTGGGAGCAGATCTTTTACGGCGAATTCGACGGCCACCGCAACAAACGCGTGCTGGTGAAGATTATCGGGGAGTGAACCGAGGCGCCGCGGTCAGGGATTCGCCCTGGTGCGGAGCCGCTCCGCCGCGGCCTGGGCCTCGCGCAGATCCATGAGCAGCTTGAGCCGTTCGCCCACAGCCTGGGCCCATAAAGCGCACCCGAGGGCAGAAAAATGGCCGTCGCCAATGCGCCCGTTGAAGAACGGATTGCCCGCGGTTGCCTGTCCCTTGCGCCTGTCCTCGATCACCTGAGCCAATCGCGCATTTGCAAAGGCCGGCATGGGATCAAGATATTCCGGCCCGATGCTACTCAGACGGTCAGCGAGCTTGCCCGGATAGTTCCCCGATTTGAGCGCACCCTCGACCTGGTTCACCCAGGGGGCGGGGACGACCAGATGGAAGATCCGCCGCGATGCGCAGTATTGCCGAATCCGGTCCAGCCAGTAAGCCGTCTCGTCCCAGTCCCCCTGCCCCTCGAGCGCGTCGAAGAGGTCGCCGACGTCGTTCGCGAACACGCTCACCACCACGAATCGCGGCGGGAAACGCTCGGCGAATTGAATCAAGGTATAATAATATTGCTCAGGAGAATAACCGAGACAGCCGGTGTTGAGGATCTCGACCGTGTTGCGCGTGCGGCGGGCGAGGTCGCGCTTGAGCAGTTCGCTCGGCGTATGTTCGTCGTCGACGAAGAGCCCTTGCATGTAAGAATCGCCGAGCACGATTCCCTTGAGCCCGGCGTTCAGGTTGGGCTCGGGCCCGCGCAGCCCCCAGGAGTTTGTGGTCTGGGCGGAACCGGCCACGATTTCCACGCGTGCGTCCCTTGCCAGCTCGAAGGCGCGTGGTGTGTCCACGACCTGGAAGAAGGCCTTCATCACTCCCTTCATGGGAAAGTCGCGGACCCAGATCGAGCGTACGCCGGGGCGCATGCGATACGAGCGGCCGGTGTTGTCGGCCTCGAAGACGGTGCCGGGCAGGAGGACGGTTTTGTTGAAATTTCCCCAGCGCACGAGCGCGCGCTCAGGCTCAAGGCCGGCGTAGTCGAGCAGGCGCTGTTGAGACGGAGAGTATTCGCCAAAGCTTTTCGCGTGCTTGCTCTGGGCGGAGGCCATGTCGAAGCCGCGCCTGCGCGCCCAGTCGGCGTCGATTGCTGCGCGGTCGGGTGGCAAGCCGGCCGTGGCGC
Source organism: Planctomycetales bacterium (assembly GCA_027451885.1). Taxonomy (GTDB): domain Bacteria; phylum Planctomycetota; class Planctomycetia; order Isosphaerales; family Isosphaeraceae; genus JAKBAP01. Next base: position 68,749 of record DAIDHX010000052.1, on the reverse strand, counting down.
GGGCGATCGCCCTGGTCTTCGAGATCGTCACGCCCGCCAGGTAACGCCCCGCCGCGGTGGCAACGAGCGCAAGCGCAACCGCGCCGCAGGAAAGTGCGGCGAGCGTGAGCTTGAACGTGCGCTCAAGACCCAGCTTACGCTCCAGAAACGGCAGCACGCGCTGACACGCGCGCTGTCCGCGCCCGAGCATCCAGCCCCAATTGTTACGCTCCTGAAAATACAGTGCCAAGCGGAATCTCTCAGTGATGTGATCTAGAGCCCCCGGGTGCCGAGCAGCTTGTCGCGCTCAAGGATGAGCATGAGCCGCTTGCCCACGGACTCCGCCCAGACCTTCGCACCCTCCGGTGAAAAATGGCCGTCATTGATCGGGTCGTTGAAGAGCGGGCAACCGTAGGGCCGATGCCCGTTCCGCTCCCCCTCCGCCACGAGAGCAAGATGGGCGTTGATGAAATCGTCGGTCGGGTCCAGAAACGAGACGCTCGAAAGATCGAGCAGGTTCGTGATCCGCCCCGGATAGAAACCGGCCTTTCTGCGCCCGAGCATGCCGTTTTCATAGGGCACGGCCGCGATCAACAGCGGCAGCGAATGCGTGCGGCAGTAAGACGCTGTTTCATTGAGCCAGTAGACCGATTCATCCCAGTCGCCGCGCCCCTGGACGACCTCGTACGCGTCGCCAAAATCGTTGGCGAACACGCTCAGAATCACGAACTGCGGATGGAAGCGGTCGGCGAACGCGAGCAAGGCCGCGTGGTATTGTTCGGGCGAGTAGCCCAGGCAGCCAGTGTTGAGGATGGAGACGCGCTCGTCGAGCCGGGTTTCGAGGTATCGTCGCAGGCATTCGGGCGGGGCGTGTTCGTCGTCAATGAACATCCCCTGCATGAACGAGTCGCCGAGCACGATGCCGCGGATCGGCGCTTTGGGGTCGGGCTCGGGCCCGCGCAGGCCCCAGGAATTGGTGGTCGTGCGCGAGGTCTCGACCACCACGCCGGCTGTGCCTCGGAGCGCGTCGGCCAGTCCAGGTCCGTCCGGAACCTGAAAAAACATGAGCACGCCGCTTCTAAGAGTGAGGTTGCGCACCCAGATCGAGCGAGTGCTGGGCCGGAGCCTGTAGGAACGGCCCTCGTCGTCAGGCTCGAAGACTGTCGCGGGCAAGAGCAACGTGCGGTCGTAATTCCCCCAGCGCAGGATGCCCTTGCCTGGCTCAAGCCCGGCATAGCGCAGCAGTTTTTGATAGTTGGGATCGATGTCGGCGAACATGGCTTCATGGGCTTTTTTCGACTCGGCGATGCCTTGCTCGCGGAAGCGCTTCCACTGGGCGTCGATTTCCTCGCGGGGCGTGGGGAGGTCGAGCAGCCAGCGCGCGGCTCTGCGCGCCCGCGGAGGGATTTCCGCAACCGCGTACCGCCCGCGCGGGAAAAGCCCAATCAATACCCCCAGGATCGTCAAGGTCGCGATCACGATCGATCGCTTGAAAACACGCGCCAGACGCTTCGAGCGTTCGAGGAAGGTGAACTGCTCCTGGCGATAGAGCGGTCGCTTCCGTCCCAGAATTCGCTTGCCCAGAATTCCCTGCATGTCGACCCCTCGTGGTGGCTCGGTTGGAACGTTATTGTCCAATCAGGCCGCTGTGCGATCAAGAACAGCGAGCCAGGCTCGTTCGCAAGGCGGCGGTGGTATGATGCAATTTCAGGCTCAGGCGCCTGGCGGGCGCGGGCCTTCGGCCGAGGAGGCGCTCCGATGTTCGATGAGATCCTGCGTGAGCTCGGAATCGAGGAGCTCAACTCCGGGGTTGCTGGCTACCCGGGCGCAACGGCGAGCGGGGCGCTCCTGCGCACGATCAACCCTGCCACCGAGGAGCGTTTGCCCGCGGTGCAATCCGCGTCGCTGGCCGATTATGAGGCCATGGTCGCCCAGGCATGCCTTGCATTTCCACGCTGGCGCTCACGCCCAGCGCCCGCCCGGGGCGAGGCCGTCAGGCGCATCGGCGAAGCGCTCAGGAGGCACAAGCGCGCGCTCGGGATGCTCGTCACGCTCGAGGTCGGCAAGATCCGCTCCGAGGGCGAGGGAGAGGTCCAGGAGATGATCGACATGTGCGACTTCGCCGTGGGGCTTTCCCGTCAGCTCCACGGCCTTACGATCGCCAGCGAGCGCCCCCACCACCGCATGATGGAGCAGTGGCATCCGCTCGGACCCGTGGGCGTCCTGAGCGCATTCAATTTCCCGGTCGCCGTCTGGGCCTGGAACGCCTTCCTGGCGGCGGTGTGCGGCGACGTCGTGCTCTGGAAGCCATCGCCCCGCGCGCCTCTCTCCGCCGTGGCCGTGGCACGGATCGTGCAAGAAGCCACCCGCGGGCTCGATTGCGAGGGCGTGTTCAATCTTGCCGTCGCGGGCGCTGAGATCGGCGAGCGCATGGCGGCCGACCCGCGCGTGCCGCTCGTCTCCGCCACCGGAAGCTGCGCCATGGGCAAGCGCGTGGGCCAGATCGTCGCCCACAGGATGGGCCGGGCGCTTCTCGAGCTCGGCGGCAACAACGCGATCGTGATCGCACCCTCCGCCACGCTCGAGCTGGCGATCCGCGCCACGGCCTTCGCGGCCGTGGGCACCGCCGGCCAGCGCTGTACCACCGCTCGACGACTCATCGTCCACGAATCGCTCCACGACAAGGTCGTGGCGCGGCTTCAGGCGGTTTACAAATCGCTGCCGATCGGCGACCCCTGGGATGACCGCACGCTCGTCGGACCACTCGTGAGCGAGGCAGCGGTGCAGGCGATGCAAACCGCCCTCGAGACCGCCCGCAGCCAGGGAGGACAGGTCGTGGCGGGGGGCGCACGCCTGGCACGCAAGGGATACTTTGTTGAGCCCGCGCTCGTGCTCGCCAGGCCCGACATGCCCATCGTGGGCGTCGAGACCTTCGCACCTGTACTTTATATTATGAATTATCGCTCATTTGAGCAAGCACTCGCGATTCACAACAGCGTCGAGCAAGGGCTAAGCTCGGCGATCTTCACGAACGACCTGCGCGAGGCTGAGCGGTTCGTCGCCGCCGAGGGCTCGGACTGCGGCATCGCCAACGTGAACATCGGCACCTCGGGTGCTGAGATCGGAGGCGCGTTCGGGGGCGAGAAGACAACCGGCGGCGGCCGCGAGGCCGGCTCGGACTCCTGGAAAGCCTACATGCGCAGGCAAACCTGCACGATCAACCGCGGCGACGACCTGCCTCTGGCCCAGGGCGTGAAGTTCGACGTGGGGTAACCCGCGCCTGGCCTCGATCGCCCCGCGCGAACCAGGGACTGAGCCAACCCCGGCGCCAGAACCAAAAAAATACCTGGAGCGTGAAAAACAGAGGCCCCGGCGGCGTTATTCCTGTGGCGTAGGACTCGCTTGTTGAACGTGCGGATGCCGCGGACGTGAGCACGATCGGCCCCGACCTGCTGGCGAACTGTTACCGCGAGCACGGGCCAGGGCTCCTGCTCTATGCCCGCCAGTTCGGCGTCGATCGCGCTTGCGACCTGGTTCAGGAGGCGTTCATGCGGCTTGCAGGGCAAAGCCGGCTTCCCGAGCCCGTGCTGCCGTGGCTCTTCCGCGTGGTGCGCAACCTGGCGATCTCCGCCGCGCGGAGGCAGGCGCGTGAGCGCAGGCGTGAGGCACGTGCAGCGCGGCCGGAATTATGGTTCGCCGCCACCGACCGCATGCTCGAGGCCTCGGAAGCGACCGCCGCGCTTGGCCGCTTACCGCTCGAGGAGCGCGAGGTCGTCGTCGCGCGAATCTGGGGCGGGCTCGGGCTCGATGAGGTCGCCCGCCTGGTCGGCTGCTCGGTCGCCACCGCACACCGCCGTTACCATGCTGGAATTGGTTCCCTGCGCGTGATTCTGGAGGAGCGATGGACAGAAACCCCGTCCCCGACCCGGAGCTAACGGCGTTCGAGCAGCGGCTCGCCGCCTGGAAGCCCGCGCACGAATTCCTCGATCACGACCGCATGCTGTTCGAGGCCGGCCGCGCCTCCGCCCAGTCCGCCGCGCGAAGCTGGCGCACAGCGACGTTCGGCCTGGCGCTCGCGGTCGCGGCTCTCGCCCTGTCCACGACCTACCAGCATCACCGCCACGCCGCGCAAACCCACGCGCTCGAGGCGGAACTGGTCGCCCTTCAGACCCGCGTCCCGGTGGACCCGAGTCCTGGCGAGGAATCCGCGCCCCCCGCGCATTCGCTTCAGATCGTGGTCGAACGCGACAGCTATTTCGACCTGACCAGGCGCCTGGCGTCCGACGACCTGCTCGAGCGGTTCGATCAGCCCGAGCCAGCGCGATCCGGGCATGAGACTCCAAAACTCGAGCGGCTCTTGCAGTCGCACGACACCGTGCCCGCAATCGATTTGTAGCCTGAGCCCCCCTGTTGCGATGGCTTGCTGAGTGCGCATCGACCAGCGCGTGGATCTGGACACGTTCCCCGTCCATCCCCCTCGAAGGAGAGTCTTCCTATGCATCATGGACCCGTGCTTTGCCTGTTGTTATTGGCCTGGACCGGCCCAGCGCCCGCGCAGGGAGACGCGCCCCAGATACTGAAGCCGGCGGAGATTCCGAAGGCGAAGACGCTCGAGCTAAGCCCCGCGCCCGCTCCCACGCCCGCGTTTCAGTACCGCTTGCTCCCCGGGACCCATGAGCTGCAACCCGGCGACGCCGCCCCGATCTATCTGCGCATCCGCCACGAGCTCCGCGACGTCGCGTTCAACGAGCTACGCGTAAAGGCCCCCGGCTTGCTCGATGCGCCGAGAGATCAGTTCCCGCTCAAGGACGCCCGAGCGCTCGTCGACCAGTGGCGATTCCGCTACCGCCAGATCGAGTTCGGCACGCGCCGTGAAACCTGCAACTGGAACTACACCCTGCGCGAACAGAGCGAGGAGTCGATCTCCATCTTCCTGCCGGACGCCCAGGAAATGCGCTACTGGACTCGCCTGGTGGCCCTCAAGGCTCGCGTTGAAATCGCCGAGGGGCGATTCGACGAAGCGGCACGAACAATCGAAACCGGAATCGCCCTAGGAAAGCACGTCGGCGCGGGGCCGTTTGTCGTCAATGGGCTGATCGGCGTGGCCATCTGCAACCTCATGCTCAACCAGGTCGAGGAGTTCATCTCCCAGCCTGGTTCGCCCAACCTCTACTGGTCGCTCACAGCGCTCCCGAGCCCGCTCGTGGACTTCCGCGCGGCCGTGGAAATCGAGCAGGGTTTGATCGACCGCATGGTCCCTGAGCTCACTGACCTGGAGCGTCCCAGGTCTGAAATCGAGTGGACGGCCAGGCTGGTAGCCTTGCATCGGCGGCTCGTTGAGCTGGCGAAGACCCTCTCGGCCGAGGAGCCGAAGTCTCCCCAGATGCTCGCTGCCATGACCACGCTCCCGCTGGAAAAGCTGCGGCAAGACCTGCTCGACGATGCTGCGCGATTCGCGCTCAAGCTCCAGAAGAAGACGAAATCCGCCCGCAAGATTGGCGACGATCAGGCGATCGTGATGCTGATTGTCGAGCGCTGCCATGCCCTCCGCGACGCCCTCTTTCAGAATGCCTACCTTCCATACCCGCAGATGGCGGCGAGGGTGCCCCAGGTCGAGGCCATCCTGGCGGAAGCCAGGGCGAGCGATCCCGTTTCCGCGGTCGTCGCAGCAATCCAGCCGACGCTGCCGCCGGCGCTGCGGGCGCAGGTCCTTTGCGACAGGCGTGTCGCGGCCCTGCGGGTGATCGAAGCCCTTCGCCTGCGTCTTGCCGCCACCGGCCAGTTCCCCGCGCGGCTAGCGGACCTGAGCGAGGTCCCCATCCCCAGTGATCCCGCCACGGGCCAGCCGTTCGCTTACGAGCTCAGTGCGAGCAAGGCGATCCTCTCGGCCCCCGCGCTCGACGGCGTGGCTGGAACGGCGATGCGATACGAGCTTGCCGTCAGGCCCTGAGGCCCTCCAAAACTTACGGCTTCGATGCCCTGGACCACAACCACAATCGCGCTCGCGGCGCTCCGTCGCGAGCGATTGTCGTTCCCGCCCGTTCGCGGTACGATCATAACGCTTCATGACACGATCGTATCATGACCGCCTCACGGGAGATTTCAATGCGGATCGCTCGAGCTGGTTCCCTTCTCTTGTTTCTACTCGCTCTCGCCTGCTTCGCGCGGGGCGACGACAAGACCGAGGCTGTGATCCCCGCGACCGAGGCCAAAAGCCACGTGGGCAAGCAAGCGACGGTCGAGATGACCATCCGCGCGAGTAAAAACGCCGCCCCCAGGCGGACCTACTACCTCGACTCCGAGGAGGACTTCCACAACGTCGACAATGTCGCGGTGATCATTTCCTACGACCATGCGGAGGCGTTCCAGAAAGCGGGGATCGACGACCCCGCCGAGCATTACCGCGGCAAAAAGCTGCGGGTGACCGGCAAGATCATCGCGGAAGATGATCAAACTCGCATCCATGTGACCGATCCCAGGCAGATCACGATTGTCGAGGGGAACTGAGCCGCTCATGAAATCCCCTCTGTGCAGGCGCCTCAGGTCTGAGCGCGGCTTTACCTTGATCGAGCTTCTGGTGGTCATTGCCATCATCGCGGTCCTGATCGCGCTTTTGCTCCCCGCGGTTCAGGCCGCGCGCGCGGCCGCCAGGCGCATCCAGTGCGTGAACAATCTCAAGCAGCTCGGGCTGGCCGCGATGAATTACGAATCGACGAACGGGGTCTTCCCGCCCGGGCAGATGAAGCTCGCCACACGCCCGCCCTCCGGCTTCACGCTGTTTGTGAACATGTTGCCATACATGGAACAACAGCCTCTCTATAACGGCTGGAACTTCAGCAACGCGTACGACAACCTCTTTTCCAGCACAGCGCGTTCGGCAACGATCATCGCGGGGCTGATCTGCCCCGCCGATGTGATTCCACAGAATCCTGTGCAGAACGGCGCAGCGAATGAGTGGTACGCGGTGACAAGCTACGGCGGCAACGCCGGATCGCAATCACATCCGTTCATGGCTGTGACTTCCGATGGGATCTTCTTCTACACTGGGCCGGCTGCTCCGGGGTTCAACCAGGTGCGTATCGCCGCCGTGACCGACGGCCTGAGCAATACACTGCTTTTCGGCGAGCGCGACCACTTCGACCAGAATTTCGACAGTTTCGCGAACGCGGGCTGGGCCCTGTTTTCGCAGACGATGGGCATGTGGGGTTGGTGGGCGTCGTCGAGCGGGGGTTTTGGGCTGACGGACGTTGCGATGAGCACGTACGCCCCGCTCGGTTACACGACGCCGGTGAATTACGCCTCGGCCTCGGCAGGCGGCCTGACACAAAGCGCATTCGCCGCTGGGTATGAGACGCTCCGCCTGAACGCATTCGGCAGCCAGCATCCCGGAGGTGCGAATTTCACAATGGGCGACGGTTCGGTGCGGTTTCTCAAGTCGACGATCGCCCCGCCCACATATCACGCCCTTGGCACCCGTGCGGGGGGCGAGGTCGTTTCGTCCGATGCCTATTGATTCCGCGTGTGATCGGCCTTCGCGGCACGCGCCCCGCCGGTGTGCGTGCGCGGTGGTCGGCCGGGCGCATCCAGCCGCGCGGCCTCCGCAACCAGTTGCCGCACCCGCCGGGGGTCGATCGCGGCCGTGCGATCGCCCCCCTGGCACGCCGCCCCGCGCACTGCGATCACATCCGGATCAAGCACGCGTGCGCGAGCAAGCCCCCCGAGCGCAAGACCCCCTGCCGCGGCCACAAATCGTCCCCCGCCCCTGATCGCCGAAGCCAGGGCGGGCAACGCGTCCCCGAGTACGCAGGCCGAGACCTTGCTGCCTGTATCGAAGAGCACGCCTGGGCAATCTCTGAGCTCGAGCGCGTGCGCGACCACATCGGCCGGCTCAGGCGCATCGACCGCACTCCAGTCGAGATAGACAACCGCAACCCATGCCGATCTCACACCAGCCTGGCGGGCAGCTTCTCGAATCGCGCGCAAGCGCTCGCGCCAGCGCGGCCCCGCGCCCGCGAGACCGAGCTTGAGATAGGCAGGCGCGGGTGCGATGCGGCTGAGCTCGGCCAGGGTCTCGCGCTCAAAATCCGCGAATTCACCCAGCTCGCCAAGCGCGAGCGACAGGGGCACTTGCGCAGGCACGACGTCTCGAATCGCGCGCCAGGTCGTCGCACACGCGCGACCGAGCGCGCCTTCCAGCGGCTCCTTGACGTCGATGATCGCCGCCCCCGCGCCGATCGCCAGGCACGCCTCGTGGGCGCTTCGTACACTGACGAGCAGCGAAGCCAAGGCAGCCCTCGGCCCAGTGACGGGCGGCTTTACTCGGATGCGGACGCGGCCTCAACCGCCGGCTTGCGGGCAAACGCACGCTCGAGAACCGGCCCCAGCGTGAACAAAACCGCCGTCCCGATCAGGTCGCCGATCACCGTGCGGGCGTAATACGGCAGCCCGGCATAATAGCAAGCGACAAGACCCGTGAAGCTCAGCGGATACATCCTACCGTCCGCCCAGACCGCAAAGTTCGTCGTCAGGAAAAAGAGCGTCGACCCGCCCAGCGAAAGCACAGGAAGCCAGAGCTTGCCGTTCTTGCGGTTCGCCAGCAGCCCCAGGAACGCCGTCGCCATGTAGGTCCCATAGATCGAGATCCGAATCGGCTCGAACCACGCCCTTGAACGATTGCCATCCAGCAAGATGTCGGAAATCACCATCGCCGCCAGAGGAACGATCCAGGCGAACCGTTTCGGCACGCGTGCGCCGGCATATAATGAGAGAGCCCCCATCGGGGCGAGATTCCAGAGCTGGTACGTGCTGGCGAAAACGCGCGCAGCCACTCCGAGCACAACAAGCAACAAGGCGGCAACCATGGTCGATCCTCGAACGGGGTCGTTCACTCTTAGGCGCAGTTAATTTAGCCGTTCGATCCCTGGCGATCAACATGAACGATCCAGGCATGCCTCGCCCGCCGGGTCATCCGCCCGGTCCGCTGAATGCGGGCAACGCCAGTCGCCGATGTCAATCATGGTGCCCAAACGGCTGTGCAACGGTGGGAGAACTCGAGCCTCGCGCATGAAACGACCTGGTCGCTGGCTAGCGGTTCTGGGGTTTGCAATCGTCCTTCCCGCCTGCGCGGAGGACGAGCTGCGTGAGCCAAGCGCGCCTGGACACGGCTCGACCGCGGGTTTAATCCCCGGCCGGGTGTATAACGACGCGCCCCGCTCGGCCTCACGCTCCGAAACGGACCGCGAAACTGGTCCCACATCCGCCGTGAAACCGCGCACGATTCGCGATGAGGAGGTCGTGGTCGCGGAAGATCCGGGCGACGGCGCCCCCATCGATACCGCCAGCGAACGCCCGCGCGAGCCTGTCTCCATGCCCGTGGCGGCGGACCGTAACGACCGGGCAAAATCAGGCGATCTTGCTCAATCGACCAGCCCAATCGATCACGAAGACGAGATCGAACTGGAAGGCGACGCGCCGCCAGCCCGGTTGCGGCCCCTGGAACAGACTGTCCTCGAAGCCCACAACCGAATTCGCGCCGCCGCCAAACTCCCCCGGCTCGAGTTCAGCCCACGGCTCCGGGCCGCCGCCTATCGCCAGGCGCGCGACATGGCCAGGCACAAGAAGATGTCGCACGTGGGCAGCGACGACTCGCAGCCCGCGGAGCGGATCCGCGAGGCAGGCTACCCGTACCGCAGAGCAGGCGAGAACGTGGCCTTCGGGCGCTATACCGTCGAAGGGCTCATGAAGGGCTGGATGGAAAGCCCGCCGCACAAACGCAACATTCTCGGCTCCTTTTCCCAGATCGGTGTTGCTTACGCCACTGCTACGGACGGCGTGCGCTACTGGTGCGTTACTTTCGGCATTCCCCAGAGGCGCTAGTCTGCTGGCGTCCCGGGATTCCTGCGCTATGCTTGTAGCGACGGCGCTTGCGTCCGCCGCAACCGGCACGGAAGAGCGCTGGCTCAGGAAGGTGGATCATGAACCGACACATGCGAGGATGGGCTGCGCTTCTCCTGGCGAGCGGAGTGCTTATGAGCTCCGGGTGCCAGTCATACCAGGCGCGCAAACCCGTGGTGACCACAGACCCCCCACTGGCGGTCGAGGGCCAGGCGGAACCCGCGCCTCGGGTCGTCTCGTTCGCCGATCGGCACCCGCTGTTCTACAAGCCGCGTGAATACTGGGAAACCTCGGGCGACAACACCATCGTCAAGGCCGCCGCGGCGACATTCGTCGGCGTCCCAGCCGGGATTTTAGGCGAGGTGCGCCAGATCTTCGTGGGCGCGCCCCCCGCATCGCGATTCTAATAGATCAAGATATGATTGGCCTTCTCCCCGAAGCCGGGGAGAAGGCAAAGGCCATGGGGCACGCGCTATCAGGCCTTGTCGGGAATCACCGCGAGCGAGTTGAACTTCTTGCCCTCGAGCGATTCCAGGAACGCGCCGCCGCCGGTGGACACGTGGCTGACCTGATCGGCCAGGCCGAACTTCTCGATCGCCTCGGCTGATTCACCGCCGCCCACGGCCGTGATCGCCGGCGACTTCGCAAGCGCGTGCGCCACGGCCTTCGTGCCCGCGGCGAAGTCCTCGGTCTCAAACTTACCCATGGGGCCGTTCCAGACGACCACGCCGGCGGTGTGGATGATCTGGCCGTAGTGAGCGGCCGTCTCGGGTCCAATGTCCATGCCGAACCAGTCGGCCGGCAGGTCCCCCCCCTTGACGACCCTGGTCGCTGCCCCCGCCTCGGGTGCGCTTGCGACCAGGTGATCGCTCGGCAGCACGATCTTCGCGCCGGCGGACTCGAGCAAGCCCCGGGCCAGATCGAGCTTGTCGGCCTCCACCTTGCTCTTGCCGATCTCGTGCCCCTGGGCCTTGAGGAATGTGTAGGTCATCGCGCCGCCAATCAAGAGGCGATCGACCTTCTTGATCAGATTCTCGATGACGCCGATCTTGTCAGAGACCTTGGCTCCGCCCATCACGGCGATGTAGGGCCGCCTGGGATCTCCCAGCAGAGTCGCCAGGATGTCGAGCTCCTTCTCGACCAGAAAGCCGATCGCGCGGCGGTCAGCGGAAAACTGCTCCGGCAAGGCGACCATCGAGGCCTCATCGCGGTGGCAGGTGCCGAAGGCGTCGTTCACATAGCAATCAACAAGCCCGGCCATGGCCCTGGCGAACGCGGGATCACCCTTCTTTTCGCCCTTGTTGAACCGCACGTTTTCGAGCATGACCACGCCGCCGGGCTTGAGCGCCTGGCAGGCGGCCTGGGCCTCGGGACCGACGGTGTCGCTCACCTTCTGGACAGGGCAGCCGAGAAGCTGCGCCAACCGCTCCGCCGGCCTGTCCATGCGGAACGGGGCGTCGGCGGCGGGATCGCCGGTCGGGCGGCCAAGATGGCTTGCCAGCACAAGCGCGCCGCCACGCTCCAGAATATGCTTGAGCGTCGGAAGCGCGCTGCGGATCCGGCGGTCGTCGGCAACCTCGCCGCTTGCGGTTTGAGGGACGTTGAAGTCGACACGAACGAAAACCTTTCGCCCGGCGACGTCAATGTCGCGAACGGTTTGCTTGGGCATGGTATCGAGGTCCTTGAAACGAGAAGACCCCAGCCGCGCGCCCAGGGGCAAGCGCGGCCGGGGCCAGGGAAATCCGGTTCGATCAAAGCGTGCCGAGCTTCGAGATCAGCTCCGCGGTGCGGCAGGAATAGCCCCACTCGTTGTCATACCAGCCCACGATCTTCACGAGCGTGTCGATCACCAGCGTCTGCTCGGATGCAAAGATGCACGAGTGCGGATTGCCGATGATGTCGCTCGACACAAGCGCTTCCTCGCTATATTCGAGGATGCCCTTGAGCGGACCCGCGGCCGCGGCCTTCATGGCGGCGTTGACCTCGTCCCGGCTGGCCTTGGTCTTCAGCACCGCGGTGAGGTCCGTGATCGAGCCATCGGGCACCGGAACGCGAAGCGCGAAGCCCGTGAGCTTGCCGTTCACTTCCGGAATCACCTCGCCCACGGCCTTGGCTGCGCCCGTCTTCGAGGGGATGGTGTTCACGGCCGCCGCGCGGGCGCGGTACATGTCGTCGTGAACCTGATCCGCCACGCGCTGATCGTTCGTGTAGGCGTGCACGGTCGTCATCAGCCCGCGCTCGAGCCCAAACTTCTCGTGCAGCACCTTGACCATGGGCGCAAGGCAGTTGGTCGTGCACGAGGCGTTCGACACAATGCGATGGCTCTTGTTCAAAATGCTGTCGTTGACGCCCATCACGATCGTGGCGTCGAGCGTGTCCTTGGCCGGCGCGCTCAAAATCACCCGCTCCGCGCCGGCGTCGATGTGCTTCTGCAAGCTGGCCTTGTTCGTGAACCGCCCGGTCGACTCCAGAGCGATCTGGCAGCCCAGCTTCTTCCAGGGCAATGCGGCGGGATCCTTCTCCGTCGTGATCGGGATTTCCCGGCCGTCCACGATGATCTTCCCCTCGCCCGCCGCGACCGTCCCCTTGTAACGCCCGTGGACGCTGTCGTACTTGAGCAAATGGGCGAGCTGCTTGGGCTCGGAAAGGTCGTTGATCGCGACGACCTCGTACTTCTCTGGCTGGGCGGCAAGCACCCGAAAGACCAGGCGGCCGATCCGCCCGAATCCATTGATCCCGACCCTTAGACCCACGTTTCTTCTCCTCTTGGCTGACCATGGTCCCGGCGGGCGAGCGCCCGCGCGCGGGAAACACGATTTGATCATAGCACGTTCGGGCCGAGAATCGTAGGAGTCAAAACGGCCGCGGTCGGCGAGCGCCCGATTGGGGAGATCCGCCGCCGCTCAACGCGACGGCTCGCGCTCGGTTCGAACCCAGGCGCGGGGCGGCCCGGCAACGCGAACGATGAGTTTCCAGGCCATGTAGATCGGGGCGAAAGCGAGCGTGGCAAGATAATGAAGCGGGAGCTTGAGCGCGAGAAAAGGGGCAAGCGCGTAGACCACCAGCGAGACCAGCATCAGCACGGCCGATGCGAGCAGCAATGCGCCTGAGATCCCTTGCCCGCCGCTCCAGACGAACCAGACAAGATCCAGGCCCGCCACCACGGCGAACGCAAGCGCCAGGGCCGAGAGCGTGGGCAAGGCCAGCTCAAGCACGGAAAGAAGCCTGTCCCACGCGGACATCGCACGCGCGCGCCAGACAATCGGCAGAAAACGGCGGCGGATCTGGCTGCGCCCGAATTCCCAGCGTGCGCGTTGCGTCGCCGCCCCTTTTCCCCCCGCGCTTGGCATCGCCGCCGCGACCGTGGCCCTCGGCTCGAACACAATCCGCTCGCCAGCCGCACGTAGCGACCACGAGTACTCCATGTCCTCGACCAGACCGTACGCCTTCCACGGCCGCCTGCGCATGCCGCGGGTCGAGAAACACATGCCGTTGCCGCGGAACCCCGCGCTCGAGCCCAGCACATAATGGCCGTACGGCAGCACCCCGTTGAACAGACTGAACGCGTAATTCATCAGCCGCGTGCGCCAGGAACGCTCGGGGGCGCGGACCGTGTAATAGCACTGAATCCAGTCGTGACCCAGGCGCAAATCCTGATCAAACACCCGCAGCAGCTTGCGGTCGACCAGGGTATCGGCGTCGATAATCACAATCGCATGGATTGAATCAAGAACCCGAGACGGCTCGAGCGTCTCGATCAGGTATTCGATCGCGTAGCCCTTGCTCTTGCGGGTTTCGTCATGGCGCTCGAGCACGTTCGCGCCGGCCTCGGCCGCCACGTTGGCGGTGCTGTCCGAACAATTGTCCGCAATGACCATCACGCTGAAGAGGTCGCTGGGATAGTCAGACTCCAGGCAGCTCCGCACGGTGTCGGCAATGCCCGTCTCCTCGTTATGGGCGGGAATCACGATCAAGAAATGCGAACGGGGCGCAAGGTCGGCCGGGAGCGGGCGCTTGCGGGCAACGACAGCGGCCACCGCGGACATGAGCAAGAGCAGGAAGAAGGGAAGGACGGCGATGTTGAGCGCAGCGAGCGCGGCAACCGCCAGCGAATCCATGTTCATCCGGAGAATCTCCCAGCGGGAAGCACGCAGGCGACCCGCCATGCGCCCATCAACGTCGATTTGGCACGCTCAGAGCACTCCGCTAGTGATCTCGGCGAGCGACGCAGTGAATTTTAGAATCTCTTCCGGAGTTGAGAACGCACCCGGCGAAACACGGATCGTTCCATCGGGAAATGTGCCAAGCGCCCGGTGAATGTACGGGGCGCAGTGCAGGCCCGGGCGCACGGCGATCTCGAAGCTGGTGTCGAGGATCGCGGCCACGTCCTGAGGGGTGATCCCCTCGGGCGTGACGAGCGATAAAGCGCCCACGTGCGTGGCGGGTTCCCAGCGCCCGGCGATCTTCCAGTCGCCCGACTCGTTCACCCAGTCGACCACGATCTGGAGCAGGTTGACCTCGTGCTTGCGGAGCGCATCGGGCGCATGCCGCGCGACCCAGTCGAGCCCCGCGGCCAGGCCCGCGACGCCCAGCACGTTCGGCGTGCCCCCCTCGAGCAAGTAAGGCAGTTGCCGCGGCTGCGCTGGGCTCGAGGAATCACCCCCCGTGCCCCCTTCACGCCAGGGCTCAATGTGGCCGTCGGTCCGCGGCCCCACATAAAGCGCACCCACCCCCGTCGGCCCGTAAAGCCCCTTGTGCCCCGGAAACGCCAGCATGTCCACCGCCGCCGTCCGCAGGTCGATCGCCACCACCCCCGCCGATTGCGCAGCGTCCACCAGGTAAAGCGCCCCAGCCTCACGCACAATCTTGCCAATCGCCTCGATCGGCTGCACCGTGCCCAGCACGTTCGCGGCATGCGTCGTCGCCACCAGCCGGGTCCTTGGCCCCATCGCGCGGCGGATGTCCTCGGGATCAAGATACCCCCCGCGCGACGCGACCCGCGTCAGCGTGATCGTGCCCCCCTCCTCGAGCGCCCGCAGCGGCCGGCTCACAGAGTTATGCTCAAGATCCGACGTGATGACGTGATCACCCTCCCGAATCACACCCTTGATGGCCATGTTTAGCGCGTCGGTGGCGTTGAGCGTGAACACCCAGCGCTCGGGCGCGTCCCCCTGGAAAAACTGGTTGAGCGCGTGCCGGGCGGCGTCGAGCGTGCGCTCGGCCGAGACGGCCATCCTGTGCCCTGCCCGACCCGGGTTCGCCAGGCTGGTGCGGGCGAACCGGTCGAGCGCCTGGTAGACCGATTCCGGCTTGGGAAAGCTGGTGGCGGCGTTGTCGAGATAAATCACGCAATGGCTCCCGGTTGCGACTCTCCGCGGGCGCGGCGGCTCAGCTTCCAATGAACTGAGAATAAAGCGTGCGCGCCCTTGTGACGTCGTTGGTTCCCTTGATGATGGCCCGGCCGTCTGGGAACACGGTGAATTCGTGCCCCTCGGCCGCGAACCGAAGCATGAACGCGTTGTGCCTGACCTCCGCGAAGCTCGCCAGCCGCGAGGCCAGCTCAGGGAAATCGAGCGGCTCGTCCCTGCGCACGGCCACCTGCACCGCGTTGCGGCCGCAGAGCGTCGTCGTGTGCGAGCCCTGCCCCCCCTCGAGCCACTCGAACTTGCGCCCCTTGCAGCAGGGGCAGTCCACCTTGCCCAGCAAGTTCGCAATCTTGAGCTGCCGGAACGTCCAGTCCCACACGTCCACCATGATCAGACACGGGTTGAGCGCTGCACGCGCCCCCGAAAGGATCTTGATCGCCTCGATCGCCTCGAACGACGCAATCACCGACACCGCCGGTCCCAGCACACCCGCCGTCTCGCACGTGGGCGTCATCCCCGGCGGAGGCGCTGTCTCGATCAGACACCGCAGGCATGGCGTCTCGCCCGGCAGGATCGTCATCGTCTGCCCCTCGGAGCCGATCACCCCGCCGTAGATCCACGGCTTGCCCAGCTTCACCGCCGCGTCGTTGATCAGATACCGCGTCTCGAAGTTGTCCGTGCCGTCGAGAATCAGGTCGGCGTCGCTCACGAGCGCGAGAATATTCGTGTGATCAATGTCGGTGACGACCGGCTCGATCGTGATCGTGGAGTTGATCGCGCGGAGCTTGCGCGCGGCGGCCTCAGCCTTGGGCAGGTTGGAGGCCACGTCGTCCTCATCGAACAGAATCTGCCGTTGCAGGTTATGCGTTTCGATGAAGTCGCGGTCGATGATCCGCAGCTTGCCCACCCCCGCCCGGGCGAGATGATTGGCCAGCACCGTACCGAGCGCGCCGCAGCCGCAAACGGCCACGGTGCTTTTGCAAAGCGCTTCCTGCCCGGCCTTGCCCAGGGCGGGAAAGCGCATCTGGCGACTGTAGCGTTCGAGCGAATCCACCGGCATCCAACCTCCTATCACACCTCACGCTTGATTCTAGCGATTTGCGCGCACGGCTGCCCTTGCTCTCGGCGAGCGTTTCCCGGACCGCACGCGCCCCGCGGGAGATCAGCCCCCCGCCACGGCCGGAATGATGCTCACCTCGTCGCCGGGCGCAACGGGCGTTTCCAGGTCCTCGAGATAGCGAATGTCCTCGTCGTTGACGTAGACATTCACAAATCGCCGCAGCTCCTCGCCATCGAACAACCGCTCCCGAAGCGCAGGGTGGGCTTCTCCCAGGCGGTCGAAGAGCTCCTTGACGGTGCTCCCCGCAAGGTCGAGCTTGTCAACACCGCCGGCGTGCGGGCGCAGCGGGGTGGGAATACGAACAACAGGCATGCTGGCAACTCCGAGAAAAAAAGGCTCGAGCCCCGACTCCGGGCGAGCCGTGATGAATCTAGACAGTGGCAAGCGCGGGGGCGGCGTCGCGCTCGAGCAGGGCCTCGAACGCCTCGAGACTCGGCTTGATGACCGTCGGCCGCGCCATCCGCTCGAGCAACGGCTCCTGCGTCTTGAGCCCATTGCCCGCGATGCAAACGACGATCGACTCGTCGCGGTCGATCCGCCCGTCCTCGATCAGCTTGCGGGTCACGGCCAGCGTCACCCCGCCCGCCGTCTCGGCCCAGATCCCCTCGGTCTCGGCCAGCAGCCGCATCGCGTCGATGATCGAATCGTCGTCGACGTCGTCGCTCCAACCCCCCGTGTCGCGGATAAGCTGCGAGGCGAAGTAGCCGTCCGCCGGGTCGCCGATCGCCAGGCTCTTGGCGATCGTGTTCGGATTCTTGACCGGCTTGACCTTGCTCGCGCCACTCTTCACAGTCGCCGAAATCGGGTTGCACCCCGTCGCCTGCGCCCCATGCAGCCGCGTCTTCACCGGGTTCTCAAGCGCCCCCAGGATCTCCAGCTCCTTGAACGCCTTGTGGATCTTGCCAATCAGGCTGCCGCCGGCCATCGGCGCCACCACATGATCGGGCACGCGCCAGCCCAGGTCCTCCGCGATCTCGAAGCCCATCGACTTCGATCCCTCGGCGTAAAACGGCCGCAGATTCACATTCACAAAGCCCCAGCCGAACCGGAACGCAATCTGCGAACAAAGCCGGTTCACGTGGTCATAATTGCCTTCGATCGCCACGACCCTGGCGCCATGGATCATCGCGCCTAAAACCTTGCCCTGCTCGAGCCCGTCCGGAATGAGCACATAGGCGTCCAGCCCGGCCGCGGCCGCGTTCGCCGCCACGCTCCCGGCCAGGTTCCCAGTCGACGCGCAGCCGACCGTCTGAAACCCAAATTCCACCGCCTTCGAAAGTGCAACGGCCACCACGCGATCCTTGAACGACAGCGACGGGTGATTGACCGCGTCGTTCTTGATGTAAAGCTCCCCAACCCCGAGCGCCTTCGCCAGCCGATCGGCCCGGATCAACGGCGTGCGCCCCACATGCCGGCCCACCGTCGGCTCGCCGTCGATCGGCAGCAGATCCCAGTAACGCCACATCGTCTGCGGGCGCGTGGCAACTGCCTCCCGGCTAAACGTCCGGGCGATGGCCTCGTAGTCATAAGCGACCTCGAGCGGCCCGAAATCGTCCGTGCAAAAGTTGAGCGCTTCCTTGGGGTATTGCTTGCCGCACAGCCGGCACTTGAGTCCCAGCACACGTTCCGCCGACACGGGATCAGTCTCCCTTCCCTCGAACTCGAGTGGTTCCGCGCCCATCTCGATCCAGACTCGGTCGATCGCCTCTTTCGCGGGAGACGACCAGGCGCCCCGCCAAACCCTGGCGGGTTGCACCGTTTGATGAGGCTGCGTATGGGATAAGGGAGGGTCGAGCGAGCCAGGATGGGGCGGCTCGAGACCATCTTATCTGCCCCATCAGCACGACCGCCGGCTGCTCGCGGGAGCAAACAGCGCGGGATTGCACAGGGCGGGAGTTAGCACCAGCGTTCACCACGGTGGTGAACCGGTTGCTGTGGCGTCGTCGGGCCCGTCCCTCAGCCACTCTGGATAAGATGCGCACCGAATTATCAATGTCAAAAGGATATCCCCCCGCCCTGCCCGACGTCAAGAGCCGGCCGGCCCGGGTTGTCCGGGACGAGGGAACGCCGCATCACGCCCCGGCACCCGGACGGCGGATTCCAAAATCTTGAACACCAAACGTTGCGGATGCAGAGCGCATCGGAATGTTTCGGTTCCGGTGCCGTCCCGCTGATGTTCAAGCGTCTGGAACGGAGGGCTGTTGTTTTGCCGAACGCAACGCGCGTCTCGCGTCTGGGACGTCGCGCGGCATCGATCGAACTTCAACACGCGGGGAGGCTTCGATGAGGCGTGCAACGGTTGGAACTCATGCGACTCGGCGCGGGTTTCTGGCAGGCGCGGGCGCAGCGGCGGCGGGCGCGGGCGCAGCGGCGGCAGGCGCGGGCGCAGCGGCGGCAGGCGCGGGCGCAGCGGCCGCAGGTACAGAGTTACTGGGCCCGCCCCAGGCCCAGCCCGCTCAGGCCAAAGGCAGGCCCGCGGGAATCCGAGGCGCCGCCGCGGAAGCGAAGCGCCTCTGCGACCTCGGCCCACTCCGGGAGCTCGGCGGCACCTGGGTCGGGCGCGGGTTCAACGTCATCTCCCTGCCCGATTTCGACAACCTGGCGGGACCTCAACCGTTCCGCGTCAAGGTCGACGCCACCATCGAGACCCTGGCCTTCACGCCGATCGGCGGACCCGTGCCGAACCGCGGCTCGAACGGCCAAAAAGACATCAAACTCCACGGTTTCAGCTACCTTCAGCGCATCTCGAACGCGCTCGACTCAAGCGCAATGCACATCGA
This sequence comes from Planctomycetales bacterium, assembly GCA_027451885.1. Classification (GTDB taxonomy): domain Bacteria; phylum Planctomycetota; class Planctomycetia; order Isosphaerales; family Isosphaeraceae; genus JAKBAP01. Next base: position 49,610 of record DAIDHX010000052.1, on the reverse strand, counting down.
GCCCGGCTTCTGGCTGCGCGTGCCGGCAACCCAGGTTCCCTTGCTGGGCGAAACGATCGTGCGCCAGGGCTCCATCCCCCACGGGACCTCGGTGATGGCCATCGGCCAGCCAATCCCGCTCGTGAAGGGAGGGCCGAAAATCGGGGTCGCCAGCACCAGGCCCATCGCGAACCCGCCCCGGAATCCCGACCCGATCACCCCGGCGTACCTTGCTCGGTTCCCGGTCGCACCGCCTCCGCCCGATTTCCCGCAGCCATTCCTCGACGATCCAAACCTCGCCCTCAAGGCGGCCATCGTCGGCCAGAACATCGTCGAGACCGTCGTGCTCGACGTCTCGACCAGCCCCAGAGGGATCGACCAGGCGCTCTTCCCGACCGGCGTGCTCAACATTCCGTTCCTGACCAAAAACGCCAACGCGACCCGGATGGACGCGATCTTCTGGATCGAGAAGGTACAACAGGACGACGGCTCGCATTTCTTCCAGTTGCAGTACACCCAGACGGTGCTGCTACACTTCCTGGACATCGACTGGCCGCATATTTCCGTCGCCACGCTCGTGAAACAGTAATCCCATTCTTACCCACCCGTCGGCCCGGGCGCGCGCACCCTCGCGCCTGGGCTGATCCCGATTCCAGGCCGAGCCTCGACCTGGATCGAACACCGGTCTCGAACACACGCATCGCGACAGCCCCTCCCCGCCCCCGCGGCCGACCCTCCGCGTCCTCTTTCTCAGCAAGACAACGTGTTCGCCGCGAGAACGCAATCAGTGCGAGAACACATGTCATTATGGTCCAATTTCCTCGACAAACATTGGGCGCCTGGGTAAGGCTAAGAAGATGCTACAAACATGTTTAAACAATTTAAGTCTCTCTAACATTGTATGAATTATATTGTTAACACACTGTAATTCTATCGACCGCTGTACCGGAAAAGCGCTTGCTTTTTCGCAGACGTCGGGGGTAGGATAGCGGTGCATTGCAACGAGCGGCCTCGTGGTAACGACGTTCCTATTGAAAGGGTCGATCCGATGTTCTCTGTACGCCAACAATACAAGAACTTCCGCCAACTTCTGCACCTAGAGCCGAGGTATAATGTTGAGAGGCTTCTGAGCCCGGACTTGCTGCACAATGAAAGCACCACTGGAGGTCGCCCTGAACTTCGCAGAACCAAACGAGGGGTTCTGGTTCTGAAGACAATCCTGAACCCGTACAGGCCCTGGGAACTGTACAGCACTGAAACCGAGAGCCCAGCGCGTGAGGTCGGCTCGCCGGACCCGCCCAGTGATATTGTGTCCTAAACGATTCAGCCTTTTTGCGGGCATGGCAGCGCAACGTCGTGAGCGAGGACATGGCATGGCGGTTCTGATGGATAGAACCGGCCCGAGCGAGTTCGACCAGCAGGGACCGAGATCGCAAGTCCGCGTGCCCTGTCCTCGTCGCGAGCGCGAGCACCGCAATCTTGCAGGCAGCTCAGTATCGCATGTCCTTTTTGCTCCCGGGTAACAGGCCCCCACGGCGGAACTCTCGGCCGTATTCGACACGCCATGAATGGACCGGCTCGAATCTGGTAGGATGCACACGTTCGGGAAGCAGAGTGTCAGGCATCCGTGATACGAGGGCAGCCAAATGGATACCGGGCGGATCGATCTGGCCGTTTTCGCAAGGGACTATCCCGAAACGCGACTGGTCCTGGAAGTTAAGTCGGCAGTCTCTTCGCCTCCCCAGGACGACCCCGCGGTGAAGCAGGTTGCGCGTCACATGTGGGGAGCAAATTGCCATTACGGCATCGTCATGACGCCCACAACGACGTTCATTCTCCGAGATGACTTTACGGCACCCGGTCCGGAGTCAATCCGGTTGACCGACGCGCTTCCCACGTCGAAGACCCTCAGCCGCGTGAGCCGGCGGATGAATGAACCCCCCTCCGCGGCTCAACTCGAACCTCTGGCGCGCGAGTGGCTTGAGCGCCTCGCGACGTCCTACGAAGAAGCATTGCCCGAGGATCCGGAGGTGGTGCGAGCCCTCTTCCCCGAGATCGTCAGCGCCGTGGCGGAAGGGCGCGTTGTCGATGAGGCGGTCGCCAGATGACCCCGCTCCATGTCTTCGTGGAGACGAACTTTCTGTTCGGCGTCTTCCGCATGCCAAGCAAACGGCAACGAGATGCGCTATCGCTCAAGACAAAGTTCGGCACCGGCGACGTCAAGTTGTACGTGCCGTACGTCTGCTTTCAGGAAGCTCGGAATCTGATCGCCAGATCGCTGCCAAGCAATCTCTGCTCTGACCTTCTGGAATTCCACCGCTTTGCGGCTGACTCGGCCTCAGCCTCCTGGGACTTCGACGAGGTACGGAAGCTCCTTGATGCCGCCATCGGAGAGGTGAGTCGCACGAAGGCCGTTTACCAACGCGAACTCGCCGACTTTGCCGCGGCGGTATGGGATTTTGCACGGCACAAATCACGTCTTTCAATACCTGGAAACCCTCGATCTTGACGACGACAACCTGAAGTACAACGACAAGCTGATCCTCAGCTCGGTACTCGTCAGGGCTCGCGAGTTGATGGCCGCCGGCGCCGATCGCCTCTTCTTCGCCTCGGTCGATAAAAGCGACCTCCAGCCCACTTCCCATCGCCCGAAGATGACACCGCACGACAGCAACGCCGGCCTCACTTTCGTTCCCAACTTCGTCCTTCCCGTGCCGCCCGAAGCTTCCATTGCCCAATGATCGACCTCTGAAGCGAAGAGGCGCCTGGATCGGCGGCAGCGACGGATCTGAACCATTTCGGTGGACCACAACTCATCAGCGATCCGCGCACGAATCGAGATAATTCCCTCGATGCCAGACTCTATCGCCCGGCTGTAACCCTCACTCACTGGGGGAACCAACTGCGCTTCTGTGTGCGCTGCGCGATATGCCGCTGTGGGGTCAGAAGTTCGCCGCGAGCACGCGCGCGTCGACGCGGAAGTAGTCCGCGAACTTACGGATGAGCCGCCGGCTAAGCGCTTTTTTGCCTGCCAGGATTTCGGAGATTGTGGACCTTGGCACCGCTGTGTCCCGGCTCAGTTGCGCCTGCGTGACGCCTTGGGCTTCCATCAAGTGGCGGAGCATGTCCGCGTCCGACGCGGGCTCGATGGCGTGGTGTTCGTCCTCGTAAGCGGCGACCAGGTCGCTGAGCGCGTCGAGGTACATCTCCGCTCCGACGTTGAGCTTGCCCTGGGCAAGAAGCTGGTCCAGAACCTTGTGCGCTTCGTGAAGATGCTCGTCCGACCGGATCGACGCCAGCGGAAACGCCGTCACGAGCTTCAGGTAGGCGTCCTGGCCCACCCCCTTCAGACGGAACTTCGCCTTCGCGGTCATGGTCGAGTCCCTCTCCTGGGCTGCCTGGGCCGGGCCGCCCGCGTTTTCCCTGACGATGGTGGAGGCGCGAAGCACCCGCATTCAACCTTCCACCGGTTCTGGTCGTACTCGCCGTGCGTCATCACCTTCAGGACGAAGACTTTCTGGAGCGTATAACGAATGCGGCAGATGAGCCGGTACTTGTTGCCGCCGACATTGAAAACGATGCAGTCGCCAACGATGCTCGCACTCGCAAACGACGCCTTCACGTCACGCCAGGACTGCCAGGCGACGGTTCTGTTGCTCGTGTGGGTATACCACGCCCGGAGGGGCCCTTCGGCGGCGTCGTGACCAGGCAACTCCCAGAATTGCTTGAGGCGAGCCTTCGAGATGACCCGCATCCCATGCTCCTCGTTCCGAAAGACGTTTAACATCATAGTTCGCAAATCACGAACAGTCAAGGCGAGCGTTCGTAAAACGCGAACAGAGAGATGGGGCGACAGGAGTGTTTAAATCGGCGGGGTGCGACTGGGCCGATGAAAAGTTATGGGCGGCGATGGGGAATGAGCCCTTGAGACGGATGGGGATGATCCAGATGCACGCAATTCTGCTCCTTCAGAAGCTTCAATAATTAGGCCATCTGCTACCATTGAGACACGGATTCCTCCATGCCATCGCCGGACCGATTGACCGATCAATTACGCACAATCGTGGCGGCCAGTATCGCGAGAAACGCGGCCCAGAGTCTCCGCGCATTCTCAACGTAAGTTGTGAACATCTGTGCTTCCCTGCTGCGGTTGAACTCATGGATTTTCTCGCTCGATTGGTACTCGCGATAAAGCCATTCATAGAAGCGTTGAGTCTCCCACCAGTTCCATGCGATTGGGAAGACTCCAACGAAAAACACAACGCTCGCCAGGTAAGCTCGCCATTCCCAGGAGGAAGATGGTTCCTTCCACGACAAATGTCCGTCCCTCACCAGGTATAGGATCGCTTTAATCGTCCAGAGGACGATGAAAGTCGCCACAATCGCGTTCCTACGCTTAAATCCCAGGGAAAAATACGTTTGCGATTCATTCGGCTTAGTGGCTCGTTCTTTCATTATTGTGCTCTCCATTGGTCGACGGATGCGACTCCCGACGGGTCGGGAGGTCCAGTATTCCGGTGGCACGACCTAAAAGCAGGAACAGCGTGAGGAAGGTCGGCGCGGATCTCGTCGATCTCCTATCGTACAGGATCGAGTATCCAAACTTTGCGCTCAGACTATCAAGGATCTCGCCATGGATCACTCCCCTCCTCAATAATGCTCAAAAAAGGCCTTAAGCTCCCATCTGATCCAGATCCGCGTCAGCACGGCCGAACCACCCGTGGATGGCCCCGTACGAAGGACCTAAAACACTCTCAGCGCTATGACGACTGAACTGAAATTGAATTAAACAGAGAGCCAAATGGAGAGCCGTCTATAACAGGCACTCTAGCGGCCCTCCGGATCCCGATGACCCTCACGCGCACACAGGGTTGGGACTTTTAATTCATGATGATGCGCGTGATAATTCGCAAAACAAACGTCTGCCACCTAACCTCGCCGATCTCGGACCCGCTGCGAATGACAATCCGAGGCCGCGGACTTCCCTTGGTAAGCCTGCAGCGAGAAATCGAGGTCGCTCGAGCCGGAATCTTGCGATTCCTCCGGTGAGGCTAAAGAATAAAGTTGGACACGGCGGACCGGCTCGCCAGCTATTACGGGCTTTCATTGAATCCTCAGCGACACCCGCGCCTCGTTGTCCTGAGTCCAGGAGCGTCGGAGCTACTAGCCAATGGCCTCGTTCCGAATTCAGGTGTTCCATCCGGGTTTGAACCGCTTTCGGGTAGTATCCGGACCAACGTATGCAGAAGCCGAAGCAAAGGCGGAGGCTCAAAAAGAGGCGTGGGACGAACTGTGGGTGAAGAAGCAGGAGGCCGAAACGCGAAGGGCACGATATCTGAACGCGGCAAAGGAAAAGGAGCAGAAGCAACAGGTTGCCCAGAAACTAACCGTGGAAGCCGAGGAAGCGATAAAAGAGGCCGAGGAGATCCTCGTGGCTGCCCTTCGCCGCAATCCACCCTCGATCCAGGATCTGAAGAGGGACACAAAGTCCTTCGCGCTGCTCCGACCAGTCCCCCCGCGAGCACCTACGTTCCCCGAGAAGCCCAGCCAGGAGCTAATACCACAGAAACCGGATCCACAGTCACCTCACTACAACCCTAAAAACGACTCAATCGACCTGCTATGGCCTCCACGTAGGAAAGATAAGCTCGACAAAGCGCTGAGGAAGTACGAGGACGACCTGGACTCCTGGCGAAACGCGGTCCGTGCGTACAACGATCTCGCCGAGAAGCACAACGCCAACGTGCGTGCGATTCATCAGCGGTACATCGACGAAGTCGCCGAGTACAAGGCGAAGGTCGCAGCCTGGGAAGAGGAGAAGGCAGCGTTTCTGAGGCGTCAGGTCGCTCAAAACGAACATGCAGAAAAACAGAGGAAGGCGTACTCGAATGGCGAGCCGGACGCGGTTTGTGATTTCTGCGAAGCGACATTGCTGCATTCAGAATATCCGTCTTTTTGCCCCAGCGTATTCGATTGTGGATACACTTCGGACACAAAGACCCTCGTCGTCGAATACGAGCTTCCACGGATCGAAGACATCCCATCAACAAAGTCTGTGAAGTACAACAAAACTCAGGACCAGATGATTCACACATCGATATCTGAAAGCGCCCTGAACAAACTCTACGAAGACATAAATTACAAGATTTGCTTGCGGACGATTCATGAGCTCTTTGCGAGCGACTCCGCCCAGGCCATGGACTCCATCGTTTTCAATGGGTATGTCGACACGATAGATAAGGCAACTGGCCACAAAATTCGACCCTGCATTCTTACGCTTCATGTGAGTAAATCGGAGTTTCAGCGAATTAACCTCGCGGAAGTGGATCCCAAGGCATGTTTCAGGAAGCTCAAAGGAGTGAGTGCTTCGAAGTTGCAGGCCCTCGCTCCGGTAGCGCCACTTGTCACCATTTCGCGAGAAGACAAACGCTTCGTCGAAGCTTACGGAGTCGCCGAGGATTTAAGCGATTCCTCGAATCTGGCCTCGATGGACTGGGAGGACTTCGAGCACCTCATCCGAGAGTTGTTCGAAAAGGAATTTGCGGTCGCCGGAGGCGAAGTCAAGGTTACTCAAGCCAGTCGAGACGGAGGCGTTGACGCGATCGCAATTGACCTCGATCCGATTCGTGGTGGAAAAATCGTGATTCAGGCAAAGCGTTATACGAATGTCGTGGGCGTGTCGGCGGTTCGCGACTTGTGGGGAACCGTAAATCACGAGGGAGCAATGAAGGGCATTCTCGTCACCACCTCGTACTATGGTCCCGACGCGCACGAGTTTGCAAAAGGAAAGCCGATATCTCTCCTGGACGGGAGCAATCTTCTGCACTTACTCGAGAAGCACGGCCACAGGGCAAGAATCGATTTGAGGGAAGCAAAGATCGAGACCTCGTCGCGCGGCAAAGCGTAAGGTTGGATCCGTGAGGTCTGACGAGGGGCAATAAAGTCATCCTGGACTCGAAAAACCGAGGCCGGCCCAAATTCACGATTTGGCTTTGTAGCCGCCGGCACAACACGGCCCCTGGTGATTTCTCAACTCACACGCCCCCGCCCCTGCAAGCCCCGTTCCTCGCGCCAACCCGCATCCCGTGCGCAGGCCGAACCCGGCGAACAAAAGTCGACGGTTTCCTGGAATCCAACCGCCTCGATGCGCGTTAAGCTAACGTGGGATATCATCCGGAAAGCCGCCTGAGCACGTCGCGTCCCTTCTCAGGCGAGCACCTCCATCCCTCCTCTGACCAACATCCACGGCTCGAACACCTTCGCTCAGACACGTCGACCACCAACCGCATCCACACCCCAATACGCACCCACCCCGGTAAGAATCGCTCACGCTGCGCAGCCATTGACGAATCCCACAATCATGCCGCCCATGTTGGATCGAACATCGCCCCACTCAAACAGCCACACCCGAGCCAAAACCACGCGCTCCACGCCGAACCCAGGCGCGTCAGAAATTGATGCCATAACCGCTGCGCAAAATCGAGACAGAGATCGCCAGAACATGAATCCCGAAAAGGAGATCCGTCGACTGCGAACCGAACCCATCGCGCCCGCGCGGACCGAACCCATTGCGCCCGCGCGGACCGAGCCCACCGCGCGGAAAAATCGTGACCTGCTGGGCGCCGGCGACGAGGGGCGGACCTGGCACGAATGCACGCACTTGCTGGCGCTGCGTGCTCGTATCGGGGGCGCGGGCCAGGGTGTTGTTTCCGCGCCGACGAAGCGTATCGGGGGCGCAGGCCAGGGTGTTGTTTCCGCGCCGGCGAAGCAAACCCAGGCACGCCAGAAGCTGAACCCAGGCGAGTCAGAAATTGGTGCCATAACCGCTGCGCAAAATCGAGACAGAGATCGCCAGAACATGAATCCCGAAAAGGAGATCCGTCGACTGCGAACCGAACCCATCGCTCCCGCGCGAACCGAACCCATTGCGCCCGCGCGGAGCGAAGCCATCCGCGCGCAGAACGAGCCCAATTCCCTCGCGCGGAGCGAAGCCAGTTCGTCGCGCGGAGCGAGGCCAGGGCGGGCGAGTCGCGATTCCAGGCGGAGCGTTTCGGCATTTCCCCTGTCGCGGGTGGGCGCGGGAATGCACGCGGCAAGCTGGAGCCAGCGCTTCCCTGCGCGTTTCGGCATTTCCCCAGGCGAGGGTTGGCGCGGTGGTCGCGATGGGGCGGGTTTTCGCGAATGGGGCGAGCGGATCGGTCGATACAATGGCCCGGGTGGAGCAGAAGCGGCATGTCGGCTGTGGCCAGGGTCGTACAGGAACAGGACCGATGCCCCGGAACATCCCCAGAAGCGGCAAGCAAAAGCACCCGAAGACGGCGGTCAAGGGCAAGCGCTACCTCTGCGCACGCTGTCGCAAGCGGAGCCCGAAGCCGATCAAGACGCCCGCCCCCTGGTATTGCCCAAAGTGCCTCGAAGCCCGCGGAGAGGGCCCAAAGCACGGCGATTGAGCGCTGGTCGCGGGTTCCGTCGCGGTCGGCCAGGTCGAGCCGGGATTGGCCCGCTTGCGACCCCGACCCATTTTGCCACTACCTTGCTGATTCCCCGGGACGAGTTGGTTATTCTTGTGCTGGTCGTCAAAATCTGGAGATCCTCACCCATGCGCCGCGTGATTCAAACGGCCGCGATCGCCGTCCTGTTTTCGTCCGGGCTTGCCGCCAGCCGCTCCCACGCCCAGGCGAAGCCAGGCACTCCCCCAGCCAGCCCTGAGAGATTCAAGAAGATGGACTTCGGCAAGACCAAAGAGGGCGTTCCCGTCGAAGAATATGTGCTCTCGAACGGGAAAATGACCGCGAAGATCCTGACCTATGGCGCGATTGTGCGCGAGCTCATCGTGCCTGACAAACAGGGCAAGCCGGGCGATGTTGTGCTCGGCTTCGACACGCTCGAGGGATACCTGGCCGGGCATCCGTTCTTTGGAGCGGTGGCGGGCCGCGTGGCCAACCGCGTCGCCCGGGGGAAGTTCACGCTCGACGGCAAGGAATACACGCTGGCGGTCAACAACGGGCCGAACTCGCTCCACGGCGGGCTCAAGGGTTTTGACAAGGCCGTGTGGAAAGCCCAGGACGCCTCCGGGCCGGACGGGCCCGCCGTCAAGCTGACGTACGTGAGCAAGGACGGCGAGGAAGGCTATCCCGGCACGCTCACGGCGTCGATCACCTACACGGTCACAGCGCGGAGCGGCCTCAAGATCGACTACATGGCCACGACCGACAAGGCCACGCCGGTCAACCTGACGAACCACTCGTATTTCAACCTTGCGGGGCCGGCGTCGGGCTCGATTCTGAACCACGAGCTTACACTCCAGGCGGAGTATTACACCCCGACGGACGACACGCTTATACCCACCGGCCAGATTGCGACGGTCTCGGGCACGCCGCTCGACTTCACCACGCCGGCGAAGATTGGCGAGCGGATCGGCGAGATCAAGGGCGCGGCGGGGGGCTACGACCACAACTTCGTGCTCCGCGGCGCGCCCAAGGCGCTCAAGCTCGCCGCGCGGGCGCACGACCCCGTTTCCGGCCGGGTGATGGAGATGTACACCACCGAGCCCGGGGTGCAGCTTTACACGGCGAATTTCCTCGATGGCAAGCTCAAGGGTAAGGGGGGCGTCGCCTACCAGAAGAACCAGGCGTTCTGCCTGGAGGCGCAGCATTATCCCGACTCGGTGAACCACCCCGAGTTCCCGTCGACGATTCTCCGGCCGGGTTCGACCTATACACAAACGACGATCTATCAATTTACGACGGAATAAAGGGACGGCTGGCCTGGTGAGGGACGATCCGGGCCGCTCGCGAGCTGGGCTTGGGCCGGCTCGAGAAACGTTGGCCAGGCGAGGCGCTGGCGTTTCGAGCAATCGCACTCGCGTTCAAATGAAGCGGTAGGTTTAGCGATGAAGGCCGTTGCGGTATTACCTGGTAAAAAGAGCAGCGTTCACGAGCGTGAGATTCCAGAGCCCGGGCTCATGGATCAGCCGCATCCTCACGTGTGCAAGATCCCGGAAGGCCGGGCGGTGCTGGTGAAGGTGCTCCAGGTGGGTGTGGACGCCACCGATCGCGAGATCAACGAGGCGCTTTACGGCAACGCTCCTCCCGGGGGCGAGCATCTGGTGATCGGGCATGAGAGCTTCGGCCAGGTGGTGGAGGTGGGGGCCCGGGTGGGTGAGGTCAAGCCGGGCGATTATGTCTCGTGCACGGTGCGCAGGCCGGGGGGATCGCTCTTCGACCAGATCGGGCGCAACGACATCACGAGCGAGGAGGTTTATTACGAGCGTGGGATCAACCTTTGCCACGGTTTCCTGACGGAGTATTTTGTCGACGACGCCGAGTACATCGTGAAGGTGCCGCGGGATCTGAAGCACCTGGGCGTGCTGGCGGAGCCAGCCAGCGTGTGCGCCAAGGCGATTGAGCAGGCGTTCCTGGCGCAGGAGCGGCTGCAGGTCTGGCGGCCGCGGCGGGCTTATGTACTGGGTGCGGGGCAGATTGGGCTGCTGGCCACGATGATGCTCACGCTCCGCGGCATCGAGACGCACACGATCGCCACGCGGCCCGGCCCGCATTTGAAGTCGGAGATCGTGGAAGCCTATGGCGCGACGTATCACAGTTCTCGAGAAAAGTCGCTGCACGACCTGGCGAAGCAGGTGGGCAAGCCGGACCTGATTTTCGAGGCGACGGGCAATCCCGAGGTGTGCTTCCGCGCGATGGAGGTGCTGGCGCACAACGGGGCGCTGGTGTGGACGAGCATCACCGGCGGCAGCCAGAACGTCACGATCGACGGCGCGAGGATCAACCTGGAATGGGTGCTGGGCAACAAGCTACTCGTCGCCAGCGTGAACGGCAATCGCCGCCACTTCGAGCTTGGTCTGCAGGCGCTTTCGCACGGGGAGCTCACCTACCCTGGCGTCACGCAGAAGATTCTTACGCATCCCGTCGCCGGGCTGTCCCACTACAAAGAGATGATGCGCCTGCTCGAGAACAAAGAGGCGCTCAAGGTCTATGTCAACGTCGGCTGAGCCGCGCGCGGCCGCCACGCAGAGGATCGCGCTCATCCTTCGTGGTTCGAGACGGGCGCACCGTACGCTTTTCCTGGAGATTCCATGAGCACGCTTTCGATTCGCGACGACGCCTGTGAGCTTGATTTCCTGGCCCTGGGCGCCCTGATTCACCGCCTCGACCCCGGGATCATTCCGTTCCGCAAGGCGCGTTCGTTCGAGGTGCACGTCTCGGGGGGCGAATACAACGTCGCGGCGAATCTCTCCGACTGCTTCGGGCACAAGACGGGCATCGCCACCGCGATGGTGGAGTACCCGATTGGCGAGCTGATCCAGGCCAAGGTGCGTGAGACGGGCGTGGCGCCGTTTTACAAGATGTTCAAGCACGACGGCGTGCGCGGGCCGAACATGGCCACGGTTTACAGCGACCGGGGCCAGGGCGTGCGGGCGCCCGTGGTGTTCTACAACCGCTCGAACGAAGCAGGCGCGATGCTCAAGCCGGGCGACTTCGACTGGGCCGCGATCTTCAAGAAAGGCGTGCGCTGGTTCCACTCGGGAGGGATCTTCGCCTCGCTGTCGGAAACCACCGCGCCGTTGATCATCGAGGGGATGGACGCCGCCCGCGCGGCGGGCGCAGTGTCGTCGTTCGACCTGAACTACCGGGCCAAGCTCTGGGCCTCCGTGGGAGGGGCCAAACGCGGGCAGGAAGTCTGCCGCAAGATCGCCAGCAAGATCGACGTGCTGATCGGCAACGAGGAAGACATCCAGCTCGGCCTGGGGTTTGAGGGGCCTGCCGCGGGGGCAGCGAGCTCGAAGCTCGACCCCGGCTCGTTCTTCGAATTGATCACGAAGGTCGTGGCCCAGTTCCCCAACATCAAGCTGGTGGGGACGACGCTCCGCGAGGTGCACTCGACGAACCGGCACGACTGGGCCGCGGTGGTGTGGGCCGACGGCAAGCAGTTCGTGAGCCCGACGATGCACCTGGACGTGATCGACCGGATCGGCGGGGGCGACGGCTTCGCGGCGGGGCTGATTCACGGCCTGCTGGCCCGGCGTCCGATCGAGGATGCGCTCCGGCTGGGCTGGGCGCATGGCGCCCTTTTGACGACGTTCCCGGGCGATGTCACGATGGCCAGGCTGGCCGAAGTTGAAGCGCTTGCCACCGGCGGCTCAGCGCGGGTTCAGCGCTAGGGCAAGCGCGGGCGTTTCCACCTGGGGATCGAGGCACCGATGCTCACACACGAAGGTTGCCAGGCCCGCCGCGGGCGGCTCCTTGAGGCGATTCCGGGGGGCTGCGATCTTGTGATCGTGGCGGACCCGTCGCACCTGCTCTATCTGGCGGGCTATCATGCCTCGCCGTTCACGTTCCGCAGCCAGGAATCGGCCGCGGTTCTGGCGTTCAGCCGAGACCAGTCGGTGCTGATCGGGGACGACATGGTCGGGCCGTTCCTGGAGCAGGCGCACGTGGACCGGGTGGCGGCTCCGTCGTGGTACAACGGGGAGACGGCTGCGCCCCACCGCCGGGCGCTTCTGGTCGATTCCACGCTCGGTGTGCTCGAGAGCCTGCCGGGCGCCAGGATCGGTGTCGAGCTGGCGGCGGTGCCGGCGGGGGTGGTCGAGGGGCTCCGAAAGGCGCGCCCGGGCGTGGCGATTGTGGACGTTTCGCGCGTGATCCGCACGCTCCGCCGCGCCAAGGACGCCGACGAGGTCGAGGTGATGAGGCGTGCGATCGCCGCCGGCGCTGCGGGCCACGCCGCTGCGCTCCGGGAGGCGCGGCCCGGCATGACCGAGCTCGAGATCTACCAGCTCGCCCGCGAGGCGGCCGAACAAAGCCTGGGCGAGCCCGCGATCGTCTACGGCGACTTCGTCTCCGGCCCGCGCATCGCCACCGAAAAGGGAGGTCCGCCCACCGCGCGGAAGATCGAGCGGGGGGATCTGCTTCTGCTCGATTTCTCGGTGCGCGTGGGGGGTTACCGCGGCGACTTCACCAACACGTTCGTGGTGGGCGCGCCCGCCCCGCCTGAGGTCCGCGCCCTCCACGACGCCTGCCTGGCCGCGCTGGCCGCGGGCGAACAGGCGGTGAAGGCCGGCGTCCCCGCCAGGGCCGTCGACCACGCCGTGCGGGCCGCGTTTGAAAGCCGCGGCCTCGCCCAGCACTTCACCACCCACGTGGGGCACGGCATCGGCCTCGGCCATCCCGAGCCCCCCTACCTCGTCGCCCGAAGCGATGAGACGCTCGTGGCGGGTGACGTGCTCGCGATCGAGCCGGGGCTCTACATCCCAGGCACGGCGGGCATGCGCATGGAGCGCAATTATCTAGTCACATGTGATGGTTTTGAACTGTTGTCGCGGCACGAGATCCGCATTGACCAGCCCTGAGCGTTCGGCCGTGGAGCAAGCGTGTGGGGGAAGTTTGGGCGCGGTGGTGCTCTGCGGCGGCGCAAGCGCGCGCATGGGCCGGCCCAAGGCGCTTTTGCCGTTTGGCGATGAGCGGCTTGTGGAGCGTGTGACCCGGATCACCGCCGGCGTGTGCCGCCCGGTGGTGGTTGTCTCCGCACCCGGGCAGGTGCTTGAAGCGGCTGGGCGCGGCGTCATCCACGCGCACGACCGCGCGCCTGGTCTGGGACCGCTCGAGGGCCTGCGTGCGGGCCTTGCCGCCTTGCCGGAGGATGTGGAGATCGCATTCGCCTGCGCGGTTGACGCCCCCTTCGTGCTTCCCGCGCTCATCACCCGGCTGGGCAAGCTGCTGGGCCGCCATGACGCGGCGATGCCGTTTGTGGGCGTGCGGCCGCATCCGCTCTGTGCGGTCTATCGGCGGGCGACGTGCCTGCCCGCCATCGAGCGTCTGCTCGCGACGGGCGTTCGGGCGGCGTGGCGGCTGGCCGAGCATCTCGACGTCGTCCGGGTGACGCGTGACCAGGTCGCGGAGGTGGACCCTGAGCTACAGTCGTTTGTCAATATGAACACACCGGAGGATTATGCGAGTGCGCTTGAGACTTACCGGGTGATGGGGGCGTGAGCAGCGACGATCGCCCGCGCGGTGCGGAGGCCGTCGACGGCCGCGCTTACGATGCCGCCGGCATAGCCTGCTCCCTCGCCACAGGGGTAGAGTCCGAGCCATGCGGGGCTCTGGCGCGAGGCGGAGTCGCGGAGCACGCGCACAGGCGCGCTGCCGCGTGCCTCGGGCCCGGTGATGGTGGCGTCGCGGAGAAAGCGGCCGGCGAAGCGGCGGTCGATCGCGGGGAGGCCGATGCGGAGCGCATCGAGCACCTCGGGAGGTAAGATGAGCGCGAGCTCGGTCGGGCGTACGCCGCGGCGGCAGCTCGAGGCGATCTTGCCGCGGCTGGGCCGATCGGCGAGCAGGTCGTGCGCACGCTGAATGGGGGCAAGGTATTCACGCCCGCCGGCGAGGTAAGACCTGCGTTCGGCGCGTTGCTGGTAATGAACACCCGCGAGCGGATGGCGATCGCCCGTCGCCGCGGGATCGATGGTGATCACAAGCCCGCTGTTGGCAAAGGGGGAATCGTGCCGGCTCTCGCTCATGCCGTTCGTGCAAAAGTAGCCCGGATCGCTCACGGAGGGCATCACATACCCCCCCGCGCACATGCAGAAGGAGAACAGGTCGCACGCCCCTGCCTTGACCGCGACGCTGTAATCCGCCGCGCCAAGCGCGGGGTGCCCCTGGCTCGCGCCGTGCCTCGCCTGGTCGATCGCCGCCTGCGGCTGCTCGATCCGCACGCCAAACTGGAACGGCTTGGCCTCAAGCGGCACGCGGCGGCGGAGCAGCATGTGGTAGAAGTCGCGGGCGCTGTGCCCAAAGGCCAGGATCGCAAGCTCAGCCGCCACATATCCCGAGGAAGTGTAAAGCCCGCGGAGCCTGCCGTCCTGGAGGTCGAGATCCTCGACCCGGCACGAGAAGCGGATCTCGCCCCCCATGGCCTCGATCTTGCGCCTGAGGGTCCGCACCACGAGCGGCAGGCGGTTCGAGCCCAGATGCGGGCGATGCTCATACCGGATCGAGGGCTTGCCGTGGCAATCGGCCAGGATCTCAAGGACCTTGTCGACATCCGGGCCCGCGCCGCGGTACGTGAGCTTGCCGTCGCTGAAGGTCCCCGCGCCCCCTTCGCCGTAGAGGTAGTTGCTCTCCGGGTCGAGCACGCCGCCGTCCTCGAAGACGCGGACATCGGCCACGCGCTCCTTGACCCCTCGGCCGCGTTCAAGCACCAGGGGAGCATGGCCCGACTCAGCGAGCATGTAGGCCGCGAACAGCCCCGCGGGCCCCGATCCCACAACCACCGGCCGGTTCACAAGCGGAATCGCGCCCGGGCGTGGCCAGTTGAAGGGCGTGGGCGTATAGAGCTGCACCCGCGGGTCGCCCAGCGTGAGCACGCGTTTCGTGTCGCTGGGATCGAGCTCAAGCGCAAGGGCGTATTCGAAGTGGACGTCGTCATGCCGCCGTGCGTCCAGACTCTTGCGCAGGATGCGGCAGCCGCGGATGGCCTCCTGTCCAAGCCCGAGCCGCTGGGCGGCCCTGGCGGGCAGGAGCTCCTCGGGTTCGTCCAGCTCCAGGCGTATGTCCGCGAGTTTTGTGGTCATCACCGCAGCCATTCCCTAACGCGCGGTCGGTCCGAAGCAGATCAACGTGATGTCGTCAACCTGCATGTGCCCGCTCGAGTATTCCCGGATATCTTGCAAGATGGTTCGCCCAACGATCTCGGCCCCGCCGGCGGTCTCGGCGATCTTGCGGGGCAGCCGCCGCTTCTCGCGCGAGTCGTAGAGCTCCTCGCGGATGTTGCGGGCGTCGGTCACGCCGTCGGAGAAGATCGAGACCACATCCCCAGGCGCGAGCTTGACCTCGGTCTGGCGGTAGCTCGACTCGCCCACGATGCCGAGCGGGAAGCCGGCGATGTCCTCGCCAATCTCCTCCACAAGCCCATTCGCCCTGCGCACCAGGATCGGCAGATGGCCGGCGGAGGCGAAGGTAAACGTACCCGCCGCGGGATCGAGCACGCCCAGGCTCAGGGTGATGAACTTCTCCTCGATGCCGGCCGAGTAGAGCACGGAATTGAGCGCGTCAGCCGCTTCAGCCGGCGACTTCTCGGTGAGGATGCGGAAGCGTGTGTCGCCCGAGAATTTGGCCATCATGAGCGCGGCGGAAACCCCCTTGCCCGAGACGTCCCCAAGCGCGATCGCCAGGCGGTCGCCCGGCAGCGGCACGAAGTCGTAATAGTCGCCTCCGACCTCGTACGCAGGGTCATAATGCGCGAAGAACTCGTAGCCTGGGATGGACGGGGTCGACTGCGGCAGGAAGCGCTTCTGCACCTGCTCCGCGAGCTTGAGGTCGCGGTTGATGCGCTCGCGCTCGAGCAACGACTCGTGCATCTGGGCGTTCTGGATCGAGATGGCGGCGTAGCTGGCCACCGCGGCCAGGACGTCCAGGTCTTCCTGGTGGAACTGCTTGCGGTCGCTGGTATCGAGCTGGAGGATGCCGAGCGCCTCGCGATTGGGGGTGAGCAAGGGGACGCACATCACGGAGCGGATCTTGAGATCGGCGATCGAGGCGGACGTGGGCAGGTTCTTGTCCGCGCCAGCGTCTTGCGACAGCACCGCCCGCTTCTGGCCCAGCACGTGATTGACGAGCGAGCGGCTGATGCTCATCGGGATCTCGTCGGCCGGGATCGTGGTGGCGAAGTTCGATCGCCGCATTGGGCGGAAGCGAAAGGCCTTGCGAATGAGCCGCTTGGTATCAGGCTCGACCAGGATCAAAAAAAGCCGTTCCGCCTGCGGGAAGAGCTCCATGAGCGCGTCGAGAATCTTGGGCGCGACGACGTCGATCTTGAGCTCGGTGGAGAGCTCGCGGGTGATCTCGAGAATGGCCTTGAGCTTGACCTCCGGGCGCACCGCGCTTGCCAGGGCGCTTGAGCGCGAGGCATCGAAGGTGTGCAAGAGGGGTTCGTCGTGGTCGTCGTTTTCCGAGACGATGAGGACATCGCCCGACTCGCGATCGCCCGCTGCGCCTGGCAGCCTGGGATAGAAGAGGAACTCAACATCGCATATGTTGATGCGATCGCCGGGCGAGAGGCGATGGTCGACGCCGGGGTGAACTTTTGCGTTATTGACCTTGGTCTGGTTGCGTGAGTTCAGATCGGCGAGATAGAAGTCCTCGCCTTTCTTGTAGATTTCGGCGTGGCGGCGGCTGACGCCGTTGGGGTCGAGCACGATGTGGCAATACTCGGGGGATCGGCCGATGACCGAGCGTTCCGCCCGCAGCTCGATCAACTGCCCCACGGAGTCGCCGTTGGCGCGCTTCAGATAGGCCATGCGATTCGATCCTCGAGAGCGTGGAGAGAGAGCGGGCGAGTGCCCGGCTCGGGAGATCGGCCGGCCGCGCCCGCGGCCTTGCGTGCGGGCTGTTGCCGCACCTCAATGCGGTAGAGTCGCCTCAGGAGCACGCGCTGGCTGGCGACCAGCGGCTCGCGGGCGATTGTCTGGGCGCCGACGCCAACCGACTGGGCGGCGTCCATGCAGATTTCCAGCCCAAGCTCGAGCAAACCGGGGTCGAAGATATCGGTGACCCCAGCGCGGGTAAAGGTCTGAATACCATCCACCACGCCCTCGAGATCGCCCTTGCGGTTCTTGATGGCGATCCGGAGCATCTCGAGCAGCTCCTGATCGCGTCGCGAGGCGTTCTTCCAGACGGCGAGCTCTGCTTCAAGGGCCTCAAGGGCGGCGACGTCGTGCCGGCGATAGTAGATTCGCACGAGCTGGGTGTAGGCCTTGTAGGCGACCTCGTGCGAGTGGCTGAAGTGGCCGGGTACGGCGAGCCATGCGGCGGCCCAGTCTTCCCGGGGCGCGAGGAGCTGGGCAAAGCGGTACTGTTCTTGTGCGCCGGCCTGTTTGGGCACGTTTTTCCAGCGCGGTTCGAGCCAGAGCCCGGGCATTTTCGATTCGGCGGCGGCGAGCGCCTGGAGCTCGGGAGAGCGAGTGGCGTAGCCTGCTCCCGCGCCGGCGGCCAGGGCAACCAGGCCCAGCAAGAAGCCGGCGAACACGCTCACGCGCGGCCGATTGGCAACAACGGCCGCTTGCGCGGAACCCGATCCCGAAAGGCCCAATCGCGTTTGGGCCGCGGATGGGTTCTCCGCAGCGGCGTCGGGCGCGGGCTCGAGGTCCGGGTCGGCGGCCGTCCGCTCGAGACGGCCAGCGCCTGGGTCGGCGGCGGCTGGCTGGGGCGCAGTGGGCAGAACCTCACGGAGTCGGTTCAGGTCGACAAGCAGCTCCGCCGCCGACTGATAGCGATCCTCGGGCGTCTTACGCAAGAGCTTCAGCACCACCCGGTCGACCTCGGGGGGAAGGTCGGGCCGATAGACTTGCAAGCTGCGGGGCGCTTCACGAATGTGCTTAAGCGCGATCGCGATCGGCGAATCGCCCTGGAACGGCGGCTCCCCCGCCAGCATCTGATAGAACGTCACCCCCAGAGAATAGAGGTCGCTGCGATGGTCGACCGGATGCCCCTGCGATTGCTCCGGGCTCATGTAGAGCGGGGTGCCCATGGTCACGCCCGGCTGGGTGAGCGCGCCAGAGCTTTTGTCGGCGTCGCGGCAAAGGCCGAAATCAGCGACCTTCACCCGCCCCTTTTTGTTGATCAGGATGTTCTCGGGCTTCACGTCGCGGTGCACGAGCCCAATCTCGCCCGCGGCGCCAAGCGCCTGGGCGGTTTGCCGCATCACCGAAAGCGCCAGCGGCAAGTCGAGCGAGCCCTTCCGCCTGATGTAGTCACGCAGGTTCGTCCCCTGCACGTACTCCATGGCGATGAACTGGAGCCCTTCAACCTCGTCGAGGGTGTAAACGTGGACGATGTTGGGATGATTGAGACGGGCGATGGCCGTAGCCTCCGCCCGCAGCCGTGCCAGATAAGGAGAGCTGCTCGCGTAATCCTGCCGCAGCACCTTGAGCGCCACCGGCCGGTTCAGGCTCCGCTGCGTGGCCAGGTAGACTTCGCCCATCCCCCCGCGCCCCAGCAGCTTCTCAACCTGGAAGTCGCCCAGCGTAAGGCCGGTCAGGTCCCTGGGCGCCTGAGGATGCGACTGCGACATCCAGGCCGCCGAATCGTCCAACCCTCGCCGATCTGAGAGACTCATGGAAGGTGCGCCGAGAAGGCCGAAAGACCTGGTCGTCTTCGAGCAGCAGGTAAACCCGAATCTACTCTACGGAAAAACCGATGCCCGGGCAAATCCTGGTTCCACCATGAATGGACTCCCGCAGTCCCCTAACCCGCGCCGAGGCCCCAACCGCTTTACGCAATCGGCTGACTCGGCCCTCCTTAGCACAATCAAAACGCGGAAGCTGAACGCGAAGATTGCCAGAGCCGCGAGCATGCAGTATTTTTGGATATGGAATGATAGAACGAGAGTTCCGCGATTCCGCCTCGTTTGGCAGGTTGGTGCGGGAGGGGTGCATGGCCAGGTTCTCGTGGTCGTTGGGGCTCGCGTTCAGCCTGACCGCGGCCGTGCTTTTTCCGGAATTCGCCGCGCAGGCGCAGTCGCCGGCGGTGGTTCTTTCCCAGCTTCTGAGCTCGCCGCATGCCCTGCCCAACATGCCGCCCAACGGGGCCTGGGGCGAGGTCATCAACGCCACCAACCGCTGGATCGTCATCCAGAATCACGCGGGACAGCAGTTCCCGATCGCCATTGAGGACATCGGCCAGTTCCTGATCCGCTGGCCGACCTCGATTGATGCGCTGACCGTGGCGTCGCTCGTGGAAGCGTATGGATTCGACATCGGCTCGAACACGCTGGAAACCGCGCACATCGACGTCTACGAGGGGGAAGATCAGATTCTGGTGCGTCCGGGATACGACCGCACGCTCCCCGGCAATGTGAATCTACCCACCATCTCGCCAGTGTATGCCCAGATCTACAACTCGATCATGAGCACGTGGGGCTATCCCGGCCAGCTTACGCTTTACGGCTGGGCGTATCCTGTGGCTCCCGGCGGCGGGGGAGGCTTACCGGTGCGGGCACATATCGTGGGCGCTGCGATTGACCGCGTCCCGCTTCGGATCGCCTTGCCAGGCAACAACGCGGCGACGATCATCGCCGGTCGGAACGAGGCCTTCACCATCACGCAGGTTACGCGTGGCGAGCCCCGGTTCGCGCGCAAGGGAGATTACGCGTTCCTGATGCCTGCGGGTGTGAAGCCTTCAGGCATCGTGGTATCGCAGCTTGTGCTCTACAAGAAGATCCCACGGCGGATGTTTGATGCCCGCAAGTGACCCGGCCGGCTAGAGGCGGCAGATCAGCAGCTCGCGCTCATAGATCGTTTCCGGCGGCAGGCGATCATGCAGGCCGATAAAGAGCTTTTCATGCGCGAGGACCTCCGTGCGCCAGGCTTCGCGATCGACAAACTGGAGCGCATCGAATTGCTCGCGGGGCAGAGCCAGCCCGCGCCATTCGATGTCTTCATAACGAGGCACCCAGCCGATGGGGGTTTCCCGCCCCTGGGCGCGGCCGCGGACGCGGTCGACGATCCACTTGAGCACCCGCATGTTCTCGCGGAAGCCCGGCCAGAGAAAAGCGCCGGCTTCGTCCTTGCGGAACCAGTTCACATGGAAGATACGGGGCGTTTCCGCGAGTGCGCGCTGCATGCGGATCCAGTGGCGAAAATAGTCCCCCATGTGATAACCGCAGAACGGCAGCATGGCCATGGGATCGCGTCTGACCTCGCCGGTCGCGCCGGCAGCCGCCGCGGTTGTTTCCGAGCCCATCGTGGCGCCGATGTAGACCCCCGCGCTCCAGTTGAATGCCTGGTAAACGAGCGGGATTGTGCTCGATCGGCGGCCGCCAAAGATGATCGCGCTGATGGGCACGCCCGCCGGATCCTCCCACGCCGGATCGATCGTCGGGCACTGCGCAGCGGGTGCTGTGAACCGCGAGTTCGGGTGCGCTGCCTTCACGCCGGTCACCTGGCTCAACCCAGGCGTCCAGGGCATGCCACGCCAATCAACGCATTCCGCCGGCGGTTCGTCCGTCATTCCTTCCCACCACACGCCGCCGTCCGGCGTCAACGCCACATTGGTGAAGATCGTGTTCCGCGACAGCGTCTTCATCGCGTTCGGATTCGTCTTCCACGGGGTGCCGGGCGCCACGCCGAAGAAGCCGCACTCCGGATTCACCGCGCGCAGCCTGCGCTCGGCGTCGGGCTGCAACCACGCGATGTCGTCCCCCACCGTCCACACCTTCCAGCCCTCGAAACCCTCGGGCGGGATCATCATGGCAAAGTTCGTCTTGCCGCAACCCGAAGGGAACGCCGCCGCGACATATGTCTTTTCACCACGCGGATCCTCCACGCCCAGAATGAGCATGTGCTCCGCCATCCAGCCTTCGTCCCGCGCCAGGTTTGAGGCAATCCGGAGCGCGAAGCATTTCTTGCCCAGAAGCGCATTGCCGCCGTAGCCCGAGCCGAACGACCAGATCTCGCGGGTCTCGGGAAAGTGCACGATGTATTTCTCAGGATTGCACGGCCAGGCGACGTCGGGCTCGCCAGGGACCAGAGGCACACCCACGGAGTGCATGCAGGGGACGACGCGTTTTTGTTCCTTGTCGATCTCGGTGAAGACGGGCAAACCAATTCGGGCCATGGTGCGCATGCTGGCGACGACGTAAGGCGAGTCGGTGAGCTCGACGCCGAGCCGAGCCATGGGCGAATCGAGCGGCCCCATGCAAAACGGCAGCACGTACATGGTCCGCCCGCGCATCGAGCCGTCGAAGAGCCGCTTGAGCGTGCGTCTCATTTCGTACGGATCGCACCAGTTGTTGGTTGGCCCAGCGGCGTCCCGCGAATACGAGCAAATGAACGTGCGGTCTTCCACCCGAGCCACGTCGCTGGGATGCGACCGGGCGAGATAGCAGCCCGGCCAGCGTTCCTGGTTGAGCTCGATCAACGAGCCCGACTGGAGCATGCCCGCGACGAGGGTCTCGTATTCTTCGCGCGAGCCGTCGACCCAGTGCAGTCGCTCGGGGCGAGTGAGCCGGGCCATTTTTTCAACCCAGCGCAGGAGATGCGTGTTCCTCGACAGGGGGATAGAGGGATCGCGCGAGGCGTGTTCGCTCCAGGTCTGGCCGCCTGGGGCAACGGAGTGTCTCTCGGCCCGCATCGGGGCATGCTCCTCGGGTCCGCGGGGAATCCGGCGGCAGGCAGTACCACGCGCGCGGGTGAGTGATCAAGCAAACCCCCGCGGTTTTCACCGCCCGGAATCTCCCACAAACTCAGTTTATCGCGACGCGGGCGGATTGGCTGGAGCAGTTTCTTTTTCGGCATCCGCGGCAACATCGTCCCCCGGCTCGTCCGGGGGCTTGACGGCCTTGCCCTTCTTCTGCTCGTTGTCGTAATCGCGATAGAGCGGCAGGTAGCGGTAGTAAACCTCGAGCGTGAGGATCGAAAGGGATGTATTGAACAGGCGTCCGCCCGAGGAAGACCAGCGATCGGGAACCGGCTCGATCGGGTCCCAGCTTCCCTTGGCACAGGTTTCGCTGGCGTCCTGGGTGTCGATCAAGCCCTCGCGGACCCGGAGATTCCACCGCTCCCAGTCCTTGTTTTTCATGTTATGCAGAAGCTGGGTGGCGTAGTACCAGTAGTAGATGTTGCGTTCTTGCGATTGCTCGAGATGCTTGGCGATGACCGACGCTCCCTTGACCAGCGGCGGAAAGTCGCGGGGCCAGCCCAGAATCTGGCGGGCCACGAGCGCCTCGGCCGTCATGACCGGCGTGGGCTCGCGGCCGACCATGTAGGAGTAAGTCGTGCGTGCGTTATCAGTGGCCGACTCGTCGAGAAACTTCGAGCAGAGCTTGAGCACGCGCTTGGAGACCTTGATCCCCGCCATCCCCGCGCTGCGGATCGCGAAGATGTTCCAGCCGAAGACGGACACGTCCCCCGGCTGCCCAGGCGCATAACGCCAACCGCCGCCGCCGCGATCCTGCGCACTTATGATGAAGCGAATCGCCTTCTCGGCCGGGATTCTCAGCTTTTCATCACGCGAGAGGCCGTATGCCTCGCAAAGCGCCATGCTGCCGATGGCATGGCTGTAGAGCCAGGGCATCCCGGGCGCTCCGACATAAAGATCGCCGTTCTTTTGCTGGTGCGCAACCAGCCATTCGAGCCCCTTTCGCACCGTGATCTGGTGCCGGTTCTTGGCATTGTGGGTGTAGCCGGCGGCCAGAAACGGCAAGAGCCCCAGTCCCGTCGCCGCTGTGTCCGAGCTCACACGGCCAGGCCCACTGCAAAGCTGCCCGCGGCACTGCTCGACGTGATTGAGGGTCCACGAGCCATCGGCACGCTGATGCCGCACCAGCCACTGCAAGCCCTCTTCCACGCTCGCTTCCGACTTCGCGGTCCCCCCCTCCCTGCGCACCAGCATCGCACGCGTCGGGCCCGTTCGGCCCGAAAACGGCGCGGTGATTTCCGTGGCAAGATCGGGCATTCGCAGGATCGCCTCGCTCCCCGGCCGCGAGATCGACGATTTGCGATCCGTCTTCGGCCCCGCAACCTCAGGCGCGTATTTCACCAGAGTTGGGATCTCAGGCGCGGCCGCGAGCGTCGGCACAACTTCGGTCGTGATCAGGCTAAGCGACGGTGGATCGGGGTTGTCCTCCTTCGTGAACGGATCGCCCGATCGATCCGCCGGCACCAGCGACGTCACATCGCCAAGCTGAGTGTCGATCGCCGCAATCTCCCGCACCGGCGGCTGTGACTTCTGGCGAATATGCACAACCAGGGCAAATAGCAGGATCAGCAGAGCGTGGAGCAGGAAGGAAAGCCCCCAGGACGGGACGCTGCGCAAATCATCCGGATCGAGCTCACCCCGCGCGAGATTCCGGAGCCGGGCAAGATTCGCACCCACGAGCGGAACGGTGCGCCCGGGAAACTTAGGCATCTGGAACCTCCCTGGTCTTTCTCCTCGTCGGATTCACGAGGTGTCGTACTAGACGCTCGAAGGCTCGTTCGCATTCAGTCAAGGCGAGGGGCGGACCACCTTTTAGGTTAACGCCCCTGCGCCGCGGCGGGAACAGGCGGCGAACCCAGAGGCGCAAGGCGGTCTTCCTCCAGATCGGCGATGGAAACCACTTCCACGGCTCCCCATTCCAGTTTTTCGAGTCCTGGGCGTACCTGTTCGGCGTCGGCGACGATCACGGCCGTGAGCGCTTCCGGGTGAAAAACGCGGGGAGCGGTCTCGATCAATTCGTCGCGGGAGAAGGCGGCCATGCGTTCGGCGAGTCTGCGTTCGTGCTCGAATGACAAGCCACGAAGCCAGAGTGCGGCGTAGCGGCTGATGAGTCCGCCCGTGGTTTCATAGACGCGGGTGCGGCCGTCGACGACGGCGCGGCGTGCGTCGTCGATTTCGGCCTGTTCCGGGGGTTTGCCGCCGAGCAGGCGTTCGACCTCGATGCGGGTGCAATCGAGCGCCTCGGCGGCGCGGTCGGCCTGAATCGAGGCCGAGATGGCGAACGGTCCAGCGCTTCTGCGGCAATCGAATCCGCTGCGCACGCCATAGGTGAGGCCGCGTTCCTCGCGCAAGGTGGCGTTGAGCCGTGAGGTAAACTGCCCGCCGAGGATCTGGTTGAGGATGATCATGCGGTCGAAGTCGGGATCATCGTGCGTGAGCCCCACGTAGCCGGCGCGGAGGACCGCCTGCGGGGCGCCGGGGCGATCGAGCACCACGATCCGCGGCCGACGCGGCCGCTCGGGGCTCGCAATCGCCGTGAGCGGTTCTTGCCGCGGCTTCCAGCGCGCAAGCGGGCCGGCGGCGAGCTCGGCCGCGAAGTTTGGGGTCAAATCACCGGCAAGCACAAGCGCTGCGCGACCGGGGGCCATGAGCCGCTCGTGGAATCCAGCCAGAGCGCCGCGGTCGATCCGCTCAAGCGCGGCGGGTGTTCCCGCCAGCGGAACCCGGTAAGGATGCCCCGGCGGATACAAAAGGGCCAGCAGCGCACGCTGCGAAAGCGAATCGGGATTGTCTCGTTCAGACCTGAGCCCCGCCATCAGTTGCGCCTGGATCCGCCGCCATTCCTCCTCCGGGAACGACGGCTCGTGGAGCACGTCGAAAACCAGATCGAGACAGGCGGCCAGGTCGTCCTTCAAGCAATGGAACTCAAGATGGAACCCATCCCAGCCGCAGGAGGGATGCAGCGTGGCGCCGAGCGATTCGATCGCGATCGCGAGCTCGGCCGCGGTGCGTTTCCGCGTGCCCTCGTCGATCATCGAGGCCATGGCATTCGCCAGCCCTGGTCCGCGCGGATCTTGCTCGGACGCGCCGCCGGTGATGACGATCTCGCCCGAGACCAACCCCCGCCCCGGCAAGGGAAACACTGCCAGAGTCGCTCCCGACTCAAGCCGCGATTCCACGGGGAGCTCCGGCCGATAACTCGCCATGGGCGCAGGCCCAGGCGCGATCGCACGGTCGATCGCCGCGACAGTCGACCTGCCCCGCCCCAGCACCTCAAGCTCAACCCGCGGCCGCCCGACCAGATATCGCGCCGCAACCCGCGCCACGTCCTCCCCCTGGACCCGATCAAAACGTTCCTGATCGAGCACCATCGCCCGCGGGTCGCCCCGGAACACATTCGCGGCGTTCAGCCGGTCCGCCACGCCGCCAAAACCGCCAAGACGCTCAAGACCCCCCAGAAATGCCGCCCGCCGCATGCGCTTCACTCGCGCAAGCTCCCCCTCCTCGAGACGTTCCGCCGCCAGGCTCGAGAGCTCCGACTCAATCAGGGCACGCGCCTCGGCAATCGAGCGCCCCGGACGCAGCGTGGCCACCACCCCAAACGCTCCCGCCAGCTCACGGCCATTCTGGAAAGCCGAGACGCTCTGCGCGACCTGCTCCTCGATCACGAGCTTGCGATAAAGCCGCGACGCTCGCCCGCGCGAAAGCAAATCGGCCAGCACCGCCAGGGGCGCATCGTTCAGCTCGTAGTGCCGCACCGATGGCCACACCAGGTAAAGCCGGTCCAGCTCCACCTTGTCCCGGTGCGTGCGGACCATGGTCTCACGCAGCTCCAGCTCGGCCACGCCAGGCAAAAGCGCCCGCACCCCGCCGGCAATGCCCCCGAAATAACGCTCCGCAAGCGCGAACGCACGCTCCGGATCCAGGTCGCCGGCCACACAGAGACTGGAATTCGCCGGCACATAATATCGTCGAAAAAATGCGGAAACGTCCGCCAGGCTCGCCGCCTCCAGATCCTCCATCACCCCAATCGTCAACCACGAATAGGGATGACCGGCAGGATAAAGCGCCTCGGCAATCAAAAACCACGCCAGACCGTACGGCTGGTTCTCATAATTCTGGCGGTATTCGTTGGTCACCACCCCCTTCTGAATCCGCAGCTTCGACTCATCCAGCGCAGGGACCAGGTTCGCCATCCGGTCCGATTCCATGGCGATCGCGAGCTCGGCGTGCGCCGCCGGCAGATCAACGAAATAATTAGTTCTATCTGAGGATGTCGAGCCGTTGATATTCGCGCCCAGCTTCTGGAGATGTTGAAAGTAATCGCCTGGGTAGTGCCTTGAACCCTCAAACATGAGATGCTCAAACAGATGAGCGTACCCCCGCTGGTTCGCTTCCTCGTTCTTGGAGCCGACGTGGTACCAGAGATTGACGGCGACGAGCGGGAGGGTTCGGCGGGGATGGACGATGACATCGAGCCCGTTTCTGAGGGTAATTTTATTGGTTTCGAGCTCGAGTACGGTTGACACGGCAGGCATTCTTTTATGAGTCTCGGAGAGACGAGATGGAGTTGTCTGGTCACAGCCGATTGGGCACGATGTAATATTAGGACCGAAGAGAGATCGGTTGGCTAGACCGAGCCGGGCTCGGGCGGCGGTTGAGCGAGCCGATTCTCGGGCGGAAACCCGCCAGACACCGGCCGTGGGGCGACACGATGCACAATGGATGCGTCATTCCCAGGGTCCGCCTGGCGTGCGAGCAAGTAAAGGCGACTCGCCGCCGTGCGGCCCCCGCAATGAAGAAGGTCAGGCCGTGAACTGGGATGACGTGATCATCGAGGCGGCCGCGACCGATATCGGGATGCGGCGTGCCAATAATCAGGATAGCCACGCGATGGTACGCGCCTCCAATGAGGAAGGCTGGCGCCAGCGTGGGCATGTCTTTCTGGTGGCCGACGGGATGGGCGCGCACGCGGTTGGCGAGCTCGCCAGCAAGATGGCGAGCGACCTGATCCCGCACACTTACATGAAGGCTCGCTCGGGGACTCCGGCCGAGGCGATCTCGAAGTCATTCCGCGAGGTAAGCGCCCTGATTCACAGCCGGGCGTCGGCCAATCCCGACTTCACGGGGATGGGCACGACCAGCTCGGCTCTTTTGCTTTTGCCGTTCGGCGGCCTGATCGCGCACGTGGGCGACTCGCGAGTTTATCGCATCCGCAACGAGGTCATCGACCAGCTCTCGTTCGACCATAGCCTGGTCTGGGAGCTCATGAGGCGCAACCATCTTTCTCCGGGCGACCAGAGCCACTCGATCCCCAAGAACGTCATCATGCGCAGCCTCGGCCCTGAAGCCGAGGTCGAGGTTGACATCGTCGGCCCGCTCGAGGTGCGAATCGGAGACGTTTATCTCCTCTGCTCGGATGGTCTTTCGGGCCCGGTGACCGACCCCGAAATGGGGGCCTTCGCGGCCAATTTCCACCCGCGTGAGGCCTGCAAATATCTTCTCAATCTGGCCAATCTGCGCGGCGGGCTCGACAACATCACCGTGCTGATTGTGCGGATCGGCGCCTGGATCGATCCCGATTCCGGCGAGGTTGAACAGCAACAAAACGCACCAGTCAAACCCGCCCGCAAAGCGCAGGGGCCTGGGTTGTTCCGCCGTGTTGTCGACATGATCAAGAATCGCGGCAAGTCGTCCGGCCCCGAGTACGCCCCCGACGAGCCCCACCGTACCGCTCCCTGCCCGATCAACGACGCTCTGATCGACCGCCTCGACGAGCTCAGCCGCCACGCGCAGGAACAGGCGATCGCGCAAGCGTGGTCGCTCGACTGGACACAGTTGGCCACCTTCCGCCGCGAGTTTACCGAGGCGCGTGCCGCTGCCAATCCTCGCAAGGCCTTGCGAAAGCTGGGTGAAATCATCACGCTTCTGGGGCAGGCGGGGCGATTCGCGCGCAAGTCCTCGGGTCCCGCCTCGCCGGTCCACTGAGCGTTGCGACCGCGCACGCCCGAGGCATGAGGACCCGCGCCATGAGCTCGGACGAAGCACCGACGCCGCGTTCGGTGGACACCCTGTGCGCCCGCGCCCCTGCGCCCGCCAACACATCGAGCCGGCCGCTGGTTCCTCCTCTCGAGCTGGCGGTCGTCTACTGCCCGCAAGATCTGGGGCATGTGGACGCGCTCTACGATCGCTCGGCCCAGGGCTATATTTACGCGCGCGAGCGCCATCCCAATGCCGACCAGCTTGCCGCCAAGATCGCCGCGCTCGAAGGGGCGGAGTCCGCGCTCGTCTGCGCATCGGGCATGGCCGCGATCTCGGCGGCGATCTTGCCGCTGCTGGGCCAGGGGGATCATCTGCTGCTGGCAGCCGAGCTTTACGGCAAGACGACCGTGCTCGTCGCGCGCGAGCTGGCCCGGCTTGGGATCACGCACACCACCTTCGACGCCGCGAATCCGAGCGATCTCGCCAGCAAGATCACGCCTCGCACCCGCGCGATCCTGATCGAGACCCTCTCCAACCCCCTGCTCCGCGTGGCTGATCTTGCATCCATCGCCCTTGCCGCCCGTGCCTGGGGCGTGCCGCTCATTGTTGACAACACCTTCGCGCCCGTCATCTGCCGGCCGATCGAGCAGGGTGCAGCGCTTGTGGTTCACTCCGCAACCAAGATGATTGGCGGCCATAGCGACCTCACGCTCGGCGTGGTCGCGGGCCTGGCTCCGCTGGTGGAGGGCGCCCGCGCGACGGCGGCCGCGTTTGGGCTCACGGGCAACCCGTTCGAAAGCTGGCTCGCGCTGCGCGGACTGGCCACTCTGCCCGTGCGCATGGAACGCGCATCCCGCACAGCGCACCTGCTCGGGCAGCGATTTGAGGCCGAGCCGCGGGTCAGGCGGGTTTGGTATCCCTTGCTCGACTCACATCCCGACTCCCAGCGTGCGGGTGCGCTACTGTCCGCGGGGGGATCGATGCTCACGATCGAGATCGGCGGCCGAGCCGAGGTCGACGCCTTCATGCGGGCGCTTCCCAGCATTCCCTTCGCCCCCAGCCTGGGGGATGTGCAAACGACCCTCAGCCACCCCTGCACAACGAGCCATCGCGGGCAAGATCCCCAGACGCTCGAACGTCTGGGAATCGTCCCCGGTGTGGTACGCATCTCGGTCGGACTCGAGGATCCGGAAGACCTGTGGCGCGAATTCGCAGGCGCCCTCGCCGCGGTCGAGCGCGTGGCGCGGGAGGGCGCGCGCTAGCGCCTAACGCCGCCCGGCGAGCGTGTAAATCTTGCCGTCGAAGGCCAGAATCAAAAGCTCCCCCGCGCGATCCTCGGCAAACGACGCGATGTTCAACTTGCGGGTGTTCTTGAGGTCGATCAGCTCCCCCTCGGCGGTCACGCGCTTGCCCTGGTAACGCAGCCCCCAGATCCGGCCCGAGTCATAATCGCCGTAAACATACACTCCGCGCAATTCGGGAATCGTCTTGCCGCGATACACATAACCGCCGGTGATCGAAAGCCCGGTATCCGAGCGCCCCTGGTTCGCCCCGTGCGGATACTCGGCAATCGGCAGCGAGATCTTCGCGGCAGGGTCCGGGCGCTGCCTGCGCTGGGGCTGAAACGCGTGGAAACCTTCGCGAATGCTCCAGCCGTAATTGCCGCCGTTCTCGATCTTGTGAACCATCTCCCAGAGATTCTGGCCCACATCGCCCGCCCACAACTCCCCCGTCTCGCGGTCGAACGAGAACTTCCACACATTCCGCAAGCCAATGCAATAGACCTCAGGCGCCCAGTGCTTGTAACGCGGCGACCGCGCCGCGGGATTGTCCTTCGGAATGCCATAAGGCTTGCCGCCAGCGGGATGATCGACGTCGATCCGCAGAATCGAGCCGAACCAGTCGCGCGGGTTCTGCCCGCTCGACATCGGGTCGTCGGCCGCGCCTCCGTCGCCGAGCGTGATGTAAAGGTAACCATCCGGCCCGAACACGATCGTGCCGCCGTTGTGGTTCTCGTATGGATCCTCCGCTGAAATCCAGATGCGCTTTTCACTGCGCGCATCGGCCGTCAACGGGGAGCTTCGCGATGCCTGGAATCGCGACACCACCGACCGCCGCTTGCCCTGGTCGTCCGCCGAATAGTAGACGAAAAAGTAGCGGTTTTCCGCAAAGTTCGGATGAAACGCCAGGCCGAGCAGTCCCTCTTCATTGCCGTGGTGGATCGGGTCCGGCAGTTTGAGAAAGAGCTGCTTCTCACGCGTCGAGCGGTCGGTTGGAAACGAATAGATCGTGGCCGTGTGTTGTTCCGCCACGTAATAACGCCCCTCGTCCCTGGGCGGATAGGCAAACGCCACCGGACGATTGAACGAGAGATTCGGGAACGCGGGCTCGATGACAAGCGACGGGAGCTTGCCAGCATGGGCCTTGGGGGCCTGTGCGAACGTGCGCGCCGGCGATAGTCCGGCGGCCGCGGCCAAAACGAGTGCGGCAAGAGTGCGAGGGAGGCTCAAGGGGAAGGCTCCGAGCAAGGTTGGAAATCCTGGCGGCCAGACGGGGCCGGCCGATCCGGTCTGGTGGGGATTATAGCCAAACCGCCGCGCGGTCGGCACGAGCGCCCCAGACCGCCTCAGGCAACGATCTTGCCGTCCAGAATCTCAATCACCCGATCCCCTTCGCGGATGAATCGGCGGTCGTGAGTAACAACCACGAGCGTGCGCCCGTGCACGCGCTGCTCTCTGCGCAGGATCTCGAAGATCTCGTCAGCACCCTTGTGGTCAAGGTTCCCAGTGGGCTCGTCGGCGAGCAGAATCGCTGGATCCTTCACGAGCGCCCGCGCGATCGCCACGCGCTGTTGCTGACCGCCGGAAAGCCGGGATGGCCTGTGCCTGAGCCGATGGCCCAGCCCCACATCCTCGAGCAGGCCCACGGCCTTGTTCCGGAGCGTCCTGTTCAGGCCGGTAGGAATGAACGGCAGAAGCACATTGCCCACCGCGTCAAGGTTTGGAATCAGGTTGAACTGCTGGAACACAAACCCGATCCGCGAGCGGCGAAAATGATCGCGATCCGTCTCGGACATCGCGGTGACGGTCTGGCCCTCAATGGAGATTTCGCCGGAGCTTGGCTCGTCAAGCGCGCCGAGCAGATAGAGCAGCGTGCTTTTTCCCGACCCCGAAGGTCCCACGATGAAGGTGCACGATCCACGTTCAATTTCAAGGTCGACGCCGCGAAGTGCCTCCACGAGTTCGTCGCCGCTCTGGAAGCTCTTCTTCAGATTCGACACGCGAATCATGACGGCGCTTTGCGCCTCGGCGGTCGCGGCGGTGGAGGCAGGCTCAAGATGCGCCATTGCGGATCGCGTCCATTGGGGTCATGCGCGAAGCGCGCCAGGCTGGGTAAAGACCGGCGGCAACCGCAATCGCGACCGCCGCCGCGACCGAGCCCGCCACGAGCACAAACGAGAGCTCAAGCCGGAGCTCAAGCTTCGCGAGCAGCATGTTCACAAACGCCACTGCGCCGCCGGCCGCCAGCACCGCCAGCACGCCAGACAAAAGCCCAAGAAGCGCGCTTTCCACCGTGACAAGCCCCAGCACGTCCCGCCTGGTCCAGCCGTTCGCCCGCATCACGCCGAACTCCACAATCCGCTCCATCGCGCTTGTGAGCATCGTATTCGCGATCCCCACCGCACCCACCAGAAGCGCAAGGCTCACCGTCAGCAGCAAGAAGAGATCAAGCCGCCCCATGATGTTGCCCACCTGCACGTTGAATTGCGACATGCTCTTGACCTGCACACCCTCGATCTGCTGGCGGATCCGCTCGGAAAGCAGGTTCAAATCAGTCACATGGTCCGGCTCGATGTAGAACGTGGAGACCGTTTCCTCGCCGATCCCCAGCAGCTTCCGCGCCGTGGTGATTTCCATGACCACCGTCATATCGACCAGGAACGAGCCGGTCTCGTAGATGCCAATGATCTCAAACGGCTTGCCGCCGATGTGCAGCGTCTCCCCAACTTGCTTGGGCTTGCCGTCAGCGCCGGGATAGTCGCGCGCGATCTTGGTGCTGATCAGCACGCGCGGCTGGCCAATATCCTCCAGCCGCAGAAACCGGCCGCCCCCCTTCTCACGCGGCAAAATCCCCTGCTCGTAAACGCCGCTTTTGAGGTTCAAATGCTCGGGGAGCGACTGCCCCTCGATCATGATCGTCTCGGCAAAGCTTGAGAACTTCTGGTCCCCCCTGCCCGTGAACATGCGGGTCGCGGCCCTGGCGAGCAGGTTTCGGCCCTCGAGCTGCGGGCAGATTTTCCAGATCTCGGGCGCGACCATGCGCGTTCCCTTGATCTTCTTGAACTCGTCCCCCATGGCCGCGGGCAAATCGCTGAAAACCGGCGCGGGCGAGTTTTCGCTCATGATCATGAGCCCGTTCATCCGCGCCAGGGTGTTGCCCATCAGGGCCCGAATGCCGTTCGTCAGCGAGAAAAGCCCCAGGATCGCCAGGATGGGGATGGTGAGCCCTGACACCGCCAGGATCGTGCGCGTCGGCCGCGTGATCAGATTCTGCCAGGCAAAGCGCAGCATGCGATCGAGACTCCGCGGCCGGCCACGAAACAGCCAGAGTCGGTGTTTTCGCGGAGTCTCTTTTATAAACCTCGCCCCGCGCTGGCGGATACCCCAGAACCCGCCTCGGCGCGTGCGTGCCGGCGTGCCTTGCCGCTACGCTCGGCGCCCCGCGGAGAATCGTTTGATCCGGAGCGGTCGGCGCATGGCGTCTGCGACACATGCGGCCGTTCAAGCGCCTGCTGCCCGTGCGCTTGAGCGCGGGACGGTCCAGATCACGGAAGCCGGCTGCAAGCGATCGCCGGCGTTTCTTAATGCACGAACGGCGAAGCGGCCGCCCCGCCCAGCGCGGCGATGCCGTCGAGCTCCGCGTAGATCTCAGGCGCGAGCTCCAGTTGCCCCGCGGCCATGTTCTCACGCAAGTGGCCCACCGAGGACGTGCCGGGAATGAGCAGGATGTTGGGTGCGCGGCGCAAGAGCCAGGCAAGTGCCACCTGAACCGGGGTTGAGCCGATACGCCTTGCAATGTCCGAAAGCGTTGCCGACTGGAGCGGCTTGAACCCGCCGACAGGAAAATACGGAACAAACGCAATGCCCCGCGCAGCAAGATCGTCAATCATCGCATCGTCATGGCGGTGCACCAGGTTGTAATGATTCTGCACGCAGACGATCGGCGTGATTCCGATCGCTTCCGCCAACTGAGCCGGAGTGACACAGCTCACGCCGATGTGTCGCACCAACCCCTTCCGCTTGAGCTCAGCCAGGGCCGCGAGAGGCGCCTCGATCGAACCCTCGCTCGGTTCAACACCGTGCATGCTTCTCAGGTTCACGACATCCAGCACATCAAGACCGAGATTGCGCAGATTATCATGCACGGCCCGCGTAAGCTCCTCGCCGCTCCACGCCGGCAGCCATGTGCCCCCCTCGCCACGCCGGGCGCCAACCTTCGTGGTAATCACCAGCCCGTCAGGATACGGATGAAGCGCCTCGCGAATGATCTGGTTCGTCACGTGCGGGCCGTAAAAATCAGACGTGTCGATATGGTTCACTCCAGCCGAAACCGCCTCACGCAGCACGGCCACCGCGCCCGCCCGATCCCGCGGCGGTCCCCACACACCCGGACCCGCCAACTGCATCGCCCCATAGCCCAGCCGATTCACCGCAAGCGACGCGCCGGGAAATGTGAACCGGCCCCCGAGCATATGCCTGTTCATGCCGTCAAATCCCTTCGAAAATGCACCAGGATCAAACCCCGCTCCACGGAAATCACGAACCATTCTACTAAACCGTTTAGTAAAGACAAGCCTTCCCGGGCTGGTTCGTTGCGCTGGTGGCAGTCGCTTCGTTTTCAGTTCAAGGGCACGGCGGCCGGGCGCGCTTCGTTTTCAGCTCAAGGGCACGGCGGCCGGGCGCGGTGGGCGTTCGTGTCTGCTCCGCTTGCTGGCTCTGCTGCTATGCTGAGGGGGTGAGAGGAAATGCCGTACCCACGAGGCGCAGTGATGATAAGCGCGAAACGTGCCGGCCTGAGCCGGCGTCCACGCGGGACCAGGACCGCGGTGATCTGGCTCGCGAGCCTGTACGTTGCACTCTTGATGGGCGTGTTTTCGAAGGGGTCGCGCGCGGACGGCCCCTCCGCGCCTCCGCGTCCGCCGGCCGAGGAGCGGGCCTCGTTTGTTCTGGCCGACCCCGAGCTCACAATTGAGCTGGTCGCCGCCGAACCTGATGTTGCCAGCCCCGTGGCGATCGCCTGGGACGAGGACGGGCGTTTGTTCGTGGCCGAGATGCTCGACTACCCGGACGCCAGGACCGCGGGGCGGATTCGCATGCTCGAGGATCGCAATGGCGACGGACGATATGAGCACGCGACCATCTTTGCCGAGGGCTTGCCGTTTCCGAACAGCGTGCTCCCCTGCCATGGCGGCCTGCTTGTCACCGCCGCGCCCAGTCTCTGGTATCTACGCGACGCCGACGGCGACGGAAAAGCCGAGATTCGCCAGGCAATTCTCACGGGGTTTGGCGAGGGGAACACCCAGCTTCGCGCCAATGGTCTCACCTGGGGGCTCGACAACTGGATCTATGTGGCCAACGGGCGCAGCGATGGGCAGATCCGTAGGCCGGAAGACCCGCCGGCAAAGGCGGTCTCGATGCGCAGGCGCGATTTGCGGTTCCAGCTCGTGCCGCGCGGCGAGGGTGCGCAACGATCGGTCGCGGCGTCCCGGATTGAGGCGATCGCCGGCTTCAGCCAGTTCGGGCTGCCGCATGACGACTGGGGCCGCCGGTATCCTTCGTGGAACACCGTGCCGATCCGCGAGGTTGTGCTCGAGCAGGAATGGCTCGACCGCAATCCTTACCTGGCCGAGACTTCAACGGTTGCTGATATTCTTGATCTCACCGACGGCGGCCGGATCTTCCCCATCAGCCCGCCGCAGCCGCGATTCAACCGCGAGTCGACGGCGTTCTTCAACGCCAGTTGCGGGCCGATCATCGAACGCGGCGGCTTGCTGCCCGGGCCTTACCACGGCAACGCCTTCGTGTGCGAGCCGCTGGCGAACCTGGTGCACCGCCGCGTGCTCGAGCCGGCTGGGGTGGCCTCGGTGGCCAGGCGTGTGGAGCAAAACCGAGAATTCCTGGCCTCGAGCGACCCGGCGTTTCGGCCGGTCAACCTGGCGAACGGCCCCGACGGCGGGCTCTACGTGGTTGACATGTATCGCGAGCTGGTCGAACACCCTGAGTTCGTGCCTGGCCCCGCGCGGGAAGGGGTCGACTTCCGCCGCTGGCATGATCGCGGGCGGATCTGGCGCATCAGGCCGAAGCGCTCGACCGCGGCGAGCGCCTGTCCGCGGCTGCGCGCGGCGGGCGATCCGGAGCTCGTCGCGCTGCTCGGCCACCGCAACGCCTGGTGGCGGATGACTGCGCAGCGGCTGCTCGTCGAGCGTGGGATGATCGAGCGGCTGGTCGAACATCGCGCGCAGGCATCGAGCACCCCCGCGCTCGCGGCGGCCTTCGAAAACGCCCCCAATGCCCGCGCCCGGGTCCATGCTCTGTGGACGATCATGGGCGCGGATCCCGCCGGGGTCTCGGCGGCAAAGCTGGCAAAACTCGCGGCCGATCCCGATCCCAGACTGCGTGTCCAGGCGCTCTGCATGGATCGCTATTCATATGCATCTCTCTGGTTACAAAACGATGTGGTCGAGCGGCTGGCGGACGACCCGGACATCCGCGTTCGTTTCCGCGCTGCCCTTGCGCTTGGAGCGCGCGTCAAGGACCAGCCAGGAGTGCTGGCGCTGCTCAGCAAGCTTGCCGCACGCGACGCGGCCGACCCCTGGATGCGGCTGGCGATCCTCTGCGGACTCGCGGAATCGGCCCTGGAATTCATCTCGAGCTGCGACCAGATCGCACCGTCGGCGGGCAGGACAGAGCTCCTGGCACAAGCCGCGGCGATCGTCGGTGCGCGGGATCGCGAGGCCGAACTGGCGCGGCTTTTCGATCGGATTGCGGACCAAAGCGCGAACGCCCCAGGCGATGCGCTCACGCTGCTCGCGGGGCTGGCGGATGGACTCGACCGCGCAGGCAAGCCGCTCAAGACGCTTGTGGCAACCCCTCCGGCTGCGCTCAAGGGTGCCGTCGTCCGGCTGAGCAATCTGTGGGAGATCGCCGCAACAGCCGCGTCCTCGAATCGCGCCTTGCCGGATCGGATGGCTGCGCTCGACGTTCTCACTCGCGGTCGGCCCGACCTGGCGGAGCGAGCGATTCCGAGCTTGCTGGCCGCGAGCCAGCCGGTTGCGATCCAGCTTGCCGCTGCGCGTGCCGTGGCGCGTGTCGAGCGGCCCGCGCTTGCCGGTGCAACGCTCGAGCTCTGGCCTTCGTTGACCCTGGCCACACGCAGGGAACTCATCGCGGCGATTGCCGGCTCACCGGCACTCGCTGGTTCCATCGTGCGGGCGCTTGAAGAGCAGATTGTCTCCCCCGCCGAACTTGATGCCGTGGTCCGCGATCGGCTAACCCATCTGCCTGACATCACCTTGCGCAATCGCGCGTCGGCCGTGCTCAAGCGCTTTGCTCCCGCGGATCGATCCGCGGTGATCGCGCGCTATCGTGCCGCGCTCCAGCTCAAAGGCGACTTCAATCGCGGCCGTGCCGTCTTCGCGAAGAACTGCCAGACGTGCCATGCACACCGCGGCGTGGGGCATCGCGTCGGCCCGGATCTCGCGGGCGTGGCCGGTCGCGGACCAGAGGCGATTCTCATCGACGTGCTCGACCCCAACCGGAGCATCGAGGCGGACTTCATGGTGCTTGCCGCGTCAAACAGGCGCGGGCAAGTCTTCTCCGGCCTGCTCGCCGGTGAAACCGCAACCACCGTCAAGCTCCGCCGCGCTGAGGGCGCGGAAGACCTGCTCCTGCGGTCCGAGATCGACGAGATCCGCTCGACCGGGCGTTCGCTCATGCCCGAAGGGCTTGAGAAAGAGATAAACATCCAGGACATGGCTGACCTGATCGCGTTTCTCAGGCGTGGAGATTGATCCCGCCGCGGCGCACCCGCGACCGCACCGCAACCGAATCGGCCAGCCTCTGCCCGCCAGGCTCCGGCCGCCGCCCAATCCAGCCTGGCGAACACCCCGGCACATATCCACGAATCCGCCTCGATCCGCTCGACTCCCTCGATCCAGCTCACGGCTTGAAGTAGGCAAAACCTTGCCGCTGCTTGCGAATCACCTCCACCGCGCCCGAGGGCACCGTGCCCACGCCCGGCACCAGATCCTCCTTGTGAATCGACCTCTGGCGCATCGTGTTTTCGCACGCCACGAACTTCACCCCCTGCTTGATGAGCGAACCAACCGCCTCGGCATGATCCGTTCGGCTCTTCTCCACCAACCCAATCCCCGCGCCATGGCACACCACTTCGACCTGCGAATCGGGCGCTGATTTCAGTACATTCGCCACATTCTTTAAACCCGCTCCCTGCACTCCTGTGTCCGCAACGTTGACATGCACCACAACCTTCAGCGGACCATCTTCGCCCGCTCCAGCCATGCCCACGAGCCCAGGCACAAGACACATTATCAATAGATACCGCATTGTTGTTCCCACCATTGTGTGTCGACTCCTTCGAGTTGACCAGGAGAAAGCCCTGGGTCTCGTGCAGATCCCGGCCCCAGGGCGATGTCGTGCCGGCACCGCCGGGGGCCATCGTGCCAGTTCATATCACCGCAATGCCAACCCGGTTCTTGAAGACCTGGTCCGTAAAGCGAGCACGCCCACGCCCGGGATCAAGCGCTGGGATCTCGTTACCTGGCCGCGGCGTGGTTGAGCGCGCGCACGGCGGCGACCTCGTCATCCCAGTACGACGGCAGGCGGTCGTACGGATTCGGCAGCACGTCGTCTGTTATAAACACATAACCAACCTTGAGCCGTGCGGCGCGCGCGACGGCATGTTTCATGTCGTTCGCGGTGGCAACCGCGTGGGCCTGCACGCAGAATCGAGAGCTGGGGAACTTACCGGCCCAGTCGGGCGGGCGGTATCGATCGATGCCGCGTTCGTTCTCGAACAGCGAGATCACATCCGCGGCCGGCCGCGCGGCATAGGCGCGGTCGCAGAGTGTTCCCGGATTGGTCAACACGAGCGCGTCTGGGATGCGGCGATGCACATCTCGATATAGCTCGGTATAATAATCCACATCCGCCGCGCGGCTGCTCTGCTCGTCGAAGTGGAAACCGCGGATATCGGGGTAATACGACAGATACGTCTCCATCTCGCGCCGAACCTGCTCGAGCGGCTTGCGGCCGTACTGCGTGCCAATATAGCCGACCAGCGTGATCCCCGCCTTGCGAGCCCGCGGCAGCACGGCCGCGAAATTCGTGTCCACATGATCGCCCGGCCCGCTCGCGGGGTTCACGATGGCGACAATCGGCGCCAGTTTTGCCGAAGCGATCAAGTGGTTCCACTGGCGCAAGCCCGGGCCAAAGGGATAGTAATACGCCGGCACCCAGAGCCGCATGACAACCTGAGGCGCCCTGGGCTGCGCCTACTTCTTTGTGCGCTGCCAGTGCGCAGCAGGCATGAGAGCACCCGGCACAACCACCGCCGCAATCACGAACGCCGTCCCCGCCAACCGACTCGCGCCACGACCAATCGCGTCTCGCATGAGGAAGGCCCCTGGTAAAGGTATCGCTGCCTTCTCGCGAACATAACGGCCCGGCCGTACTCCCTCAACCCGCTGCTCCCGCACCCGTGAGCCGAAATCGCCCTGCGCATGCGATCCCCTGCTCCCGCACCCGTGAGCCGAAACGCGCTGCGCATGCGATCCCCCCCGTCGCATGCTCAATTCAGGGCACGCCGCGGGGGGGATGAAATCTGCTCGTGATGCGAGACCTGGCGCGAGGTCAGATGTGGATCGACTCGCCCAGGCCCTGGCCCGCGGCTTCCATGACGGCCTCGGAGTAAGTTGGGTGCGGATGCATCGCGTGCAGGATTTCCTGCTCGGTGGCCTCGAGCTTCTTGGCCATCACAAGCTCCGCGATGAGCTCCGTCGCCTGCGAGCCGATCAGGTGCGCGCCCAGGAGCTCGCCGTACCTGGCGTCGAAGACGAGCTTCACGAATCCCTCGGGCTCGTCGGACGCGAGCGCCCGGCCGCTGTAGGCAAACGGGAACTTGCCCACGCGGATTTCCCGGCCCGTCTCCCGCGCTTGCTTCTCGGTAAGACCCACGCTGGCCACGCCGGGATCGGTGTACGTGCAGCCGGGTATATTCGTGTAATCGATCGTACGATCCGCGTGGCCAAGCAGTTTTTCAACACAGCACGTCGCCTCGTGGTGGGCCACATGGGCCAGCCAGGGCGGACCGATGACGTCGCCGACCGCGTAGACGTTGGGCACGCTCGTCACGTAGCCCTTCTGCGGATCGGCCTTGATGTGGTTCTTGACGATCTCGAGCTTGAGTGCGTCGGCGGCCACACCCTCGACATTCCCCATCACGCCGATCGCAACCAGAACCACGTCGGCCTCAACGGCAGTCTTGCCGCTCTTGCCCTCGATCGTGGCGCGGCAACCCTTGGCGGATTTTTCGATCGCGCCTGTCTTTGCCGACTTGTGGAACACCACCCCGCGTTTGGCCATGCTGGCCTCGAGCGCGGCGGAGACCTCTTCGTCCTCGCCGGGCAAGATGCGGTCCTGCATTTCCACGACCGTGACCCTGGTGCCGATGGCGTTATAGAAGTAGGCGAATTCAAGCCCGATCGGCCCCGCCCCGATGATGAGCATCGACTTCGGCAGCGCGGGCAGGCTCATGGCTTCCTTGGAGGAGATGATCTGCTTGCCGTCGAAATCCGCACCCGGCAACGGGCGAGGCCGCGCGCCCGTGGCGATGATGATCGACCTGGCGGTGACGTTCTCGGCGTCGTTGATCCGCACGGTATTGGGCGCCACGATTTTCGCGGTGCCGAATTTCGACGCGACCTTGTACTTGCGGAAGAGCCCCTCGACCCCCTTGTTGAGCTGGCCTGCGACCGAGCGGCTGCGCTTGATCATCTGGCCGAAATCCCACGTGGCCTGGCCGCTGTGGCCGAAGGCGGGCCCGTGGTGCTTGATGAGCTCGACCAGGTGTGCATTGGAAAGGAGGGCCTTGGTGGGGATGCAGCCCCAGTTGAGGCAGATGCCGCCGAGCTTGTCGCGTTCGACGCAAAGGGTGCGGGCCTTGAGCTGGCTGGCGCGGATGGCGGCGGCGTAGCCGGCGGGTCCGCCGCCGATGACGAGAACGTCGTAATCGTGGGCCATGAATGATCCTTCAAGTGTGAAGCGAACCCGCACGCGCGGGTTGTCAGCGCGGAGCGGCCAGGCGAGCGTTTAGAGCAGCATGGCCGCGGGCTCTTCGAGCATGCTCTTCAGGGTTTGCAAGAAGAGCGCTGCGGTGGCGCCATCGACCGCGCGATGGTCGGCCGTGAGCGTGAGCGTCATCACGGTGCCGACGACGAGCTGGTCCCCCTCGACAACGGGGCGTTTCTCGGCCGCGCCCACGGCAAGAATGGCGACCTCGGGCAGGTTCAGGATGGCGTCGAACTGGCGGGTGCCGTACATGCCCAGGTTGCTGATCGTGAACGTGCCGCCGGTGAGCTGCTCGGTGCTGAGCGTGCCCGCGCGGGCGGCCCTGGCGATCGCGTCGCTCTTCGCGCGGATTTCGCGCAGGCCCAGGGTGTCGGCGTCGTGCAGCACGGGGACGATCAGACCCTCATCGAGCGCCACGGCAATGCCCAGATTCACCGAGCCATGGCGCACAATGGCGTCGGGCTCGAAGCTGGCATTGAGCGCGGGATGAAGCCGAAGCGCGGTGGCGACGGCCTTGGTCACAAAGTCGCCCAGCGAGAGTTTGACGCCCTCCTTCGCGAGCTTCTTGTTGAGCTCCTCACGCGCGGCGACAATACGATCCACGCGGGCGTCGACGGTCACGTGAATCTCAGGCGCGGCCTGCTTGGCCGCGAGCATGCGCTGGGCGATCGTCTTCCGCATGCGCGTGTGCGGAATGCGCTCGGTGGCTCGAGACGCGGCCGGCCGGGAGACCGAGGCGCCTGCCGCAGCGGCGGCCGGCTTGTTCTTGAGATAGGCCTCGACATCCTTGCGCACCACGCGCCCGCCCGGCCCGGAGCCGGGAATTCGCGCCAGCTCGACCGCCTCCGCCGCGGCAATCTTGCGCGCCAGCGGCGTGGCCTTCACCCGGCCGCCAGGGCCAACCGCCGTCGCCACTGCCACCGCCGCCGCGGGCGCCTGCTGGCCGTTTTCGCCGTTCGCGGAAGCCGCGGCGGCAGGCTTCACAGCGGCCTTCGCCGCGCCCGCCGACTTGCCCGCGAACGACTCGGCGACCTTCTTCGGATCCTCGCCCTTCTTCGCCAGTACCAGCACCCGCTCGCCGAGCGCGACCTCGTCACCCGCGGCCCGGTCAAGCACCGCAATCACGCCGTCGTCGAACGACTTCATCGGCATCGTGGCCTTGTCGGTCTCGATGTCGGCGAGCACGTCCCCTTCCTTCACCTGGTCCCCGACCTTGACCAGCCACTGCGCGATTACGCCGGTCTCCATCGTGGGGCTGAGCTTGGGCATCGTCACTTCGATCGGCACGGGTCGGGACTCCGAAGAACGGCCGGACGCGTGTGGGCCATCCAGCGCCTGGATCGTGTAGGGGAACCTGATGGTTTGCGAGCCGGTCGAAGCTCGCGACGGGCCGCGCGGCGGCGAGGCTTCGACCGCGCCGTCACGCCTGCGGCGATCAGAGATACAGCACGTCGCGCACGGCAGCGATGATGCGATCGGCCGAAGGCAGCATCGACGCCTCGAGCGCCTTGTTGTAAGGAATCGGAGCGTCCTTGGCGGCCACGCGGCGGATCGGCGCGTCGAGCTCGTCAAACACGCGCTGGGTGATCCGGTCCGAGATCCCCGCGCCAAGGCCGCAGTACGGCCAGTCTTCCTCGACGATCACCGCGCGGTGGGTCTTCACGACCGACTCGAGCAGCGTGTCGAGATCCAGCGGGCGGATCGTGCGCAGGTCGATGACCTCGGCGTCGATGCCGTCCGCGGCGAGCGCCTCGGCCGCGGCGAGCGTGGCCTTGAGCGACCGCGAATAGGTGATCAGAGTCACATCGTTGCCAGGGCGCTTGATGTCGGCCTTGCCGATCGGCACCAGATGCTCCCCCTCGGGCACCTCGCCACGCTCGTGGTAGAGCACTTCATGCTCGATGAAGACCACCGGGTCGTCGGTGCGGATGCACGACTTGAGCAACCCCTTGGCGTCAGACGGGGTCGACGGCATCACCACCGTGAGGCCGGGAATCTGCGAGTACCATGCCTCGAGCCGGTGCGAGTGGGTTGCCGCCAGGCAGCCCGCCATGCCCGACGAGCCGCGGAACACAATCGGCACCGCGAACTGGCCGCCGCTCATGTAACGCATGTTGGCGGCGTTGTTCACGATCTGATCGATCGCCACCAGACTGAAGCTGAAGGTCATGAACTCAATGATCGGGCGCAGGCCGACCATCGCCGCCCCCACGCCAATCCCCGCGAACCCCGCCTCGGAGATCGGCGTATCGACCACCCGCTCCGGCCCGAACCGCTTGAGCAACCCCTGGCTGACCTTGTACGCCCCGTCGTACTGGGCGACTTCCTGGCCCATCAGGAACACGTTCTTATCGCGTTCCATCTCCTCCGCCATCGCCTGGTTCAGGGCTTCGCGAAACGTCAGTACCGCCATGATTACTCCTGGGGAATGTGCGGGGTCGTCGTGATGTCTTCATAAAGGGCATCGAGCGGCAGCGGCTCGCTTTCCTCGGCAAAGGCGATCGCCTCTTCGATCTCGTCCTTCACCGACTGCCACAAGTCGTCGATGGCCTCGTCGGACAACCAGCCGCGATCCTTGAGCACGTTCTGATAAACAATGATCGGGTCGTTGCGAATCGCCTCGTCCAGCTCTTCCTTGTGGCGATACTTGCCGGGGTCGCTGATCGAGTGCCCCTTGTAGCGGTAGGTCTGGGCCTCGATGAAGACAGGCCCTTCACCAGAGCGGGCGTGGGCCGCGGCCTCGCGCGTGGTCTCGGCCATGAGCTCGAGATCGTTGCCGTTGATCTGGTAGGCAGGCATGCCGTAGGGGGTCGCGCCGCGGATCGTCAGGTCGAGCACCGACGACGAACGCGACAGCGATGTCCCCATGGCGTAGAGATTGTTCTCCACCACGTAAATGACCGGGAGCTTCCACATGGCGGCCATGTTGAAGGCTTCGTGCACCGGGCCCTGGTTGATGGCGCCGTCGCCGAAGTAGCAGATGCACACGCGGCCGTCGCCGCGGTACTTCGAGGCGAAGGCCACGCCGGCGGCGAGCGGGATATGGCCGCCCACAATCGCGTGGCCCCCCAGGAAGCCCTTCTCCGCGTCGAAGAAGTGCATCGAGCCCCCCTTGCCCTTCGAGCAACCGGAGGCCTTCCCCAGGAGCTCAGCCATGCCGGCCTTCGCGCTCATCCCCCGCGCCAGCGCGTGGCCGTGGTCGCGGTACGCGGTGATCACGTAGTCGTCGTCGCGCAAGGCGCCGATCGAACCCACGGCCACCGGCTCCTGCCCGCTATATTGGTGGAAGAAGCCGCCGATCTTGTTTCCCTTCTGGTAGAGCATCTCCGCCCGCTCCTCGAAGCGGCGGATGAGCATCATCTGCCGGAGCCAGATCAGTGCCTGGGCTCGGGTGACGTTCGGCTTTACCTCGGTCTGCGCTTGCACCATGGTCAGACGGCTCCCAAGCATCGGGATGAATGACGGCGTGTAATCGAGCCCCTCCGGTCCATCCGCGACCGCCCAAGGGCCGGCATGCCCGGGGGGCTCGGCGAGAATGAAAGAGCTGCCGGCCGATTGAGAAACATTAACCAAAACCGCGCCGCCCGACCAGCCGGCGCGCGGCCGGTCGTCGCGGGGCGGGTCCTTGCGAGCCTATCCGGCGAGCAACTG
Organism: Planctomycetales bacterium; assembly: GCA_027451885.1. Classification (GTDB taxonomy): domain Bacteria; phylum Planctomycetota; class Planctomycetia; order Isosphaerales; family Isosphaeraceae; genus JAKBAP01. The sequence goes on along the minus strand of DAIDHX010000052.1, from coordinate 5,422 downwards.
ACGCAGGACGTACTGGAGAATCCCGCCGTGTTCATAATAGCGGATCTCCTGGGGAGTGTCGATCCGCGTCAGAACCCGGAAACTGCGGGATTCGCCGGTCTCCGACCGCGCGATCACCGAAATCTCTCGTCCACCCTCGAACCGGCTCTTGATCGCGCTCGCCAGGTCGGGGATCGAGAACGTCTCGCGACCGCTCAGCCCGAGCGACTCGATCGATTGCCCCGGCAAGAACTGGAGCGGCAAGATCCCCATGCCGACCAGGTTCGAGCGGTGGATGCGCTCGTAGCTTTCCGCGATCACCGCCCGGATGCCGAGCAGTTTCGGCCCCTTGGCCGCCCAGTCGCGCGACGAGCCCGATCCATATTCCTTGCCCGCCAGCACCACAAGCGGCGTTCCCGCCGCCATGTAGAGCCGAGATGCGTCGAAAATCGACATCGTCTCGCCCGTGGGAAGATGGATGGTGACACCCCCCTCGGTCCCAGGCGCGAGCCGATTGCGAAGGCGAATATTGGCGAACGTGCCGCGCGTCATGACCTCGTCATGCCCGCGTCGCGCGCCGTAAGAGTTAAAATCGGCAGGCGCGACGCCACGCTCGATCAAATATTTGCCCGCCGGGCCCGTCGCCTTGATCGAGCCCGCCGGCGAAATATGGTCGGTCGTGATGCTGTCCCCCAGCACCGCCAGCACCCGCGCGTTCTCAATCGGAGCCACAGGCGACGGCTCCAGCGTCATCCCCTGGAAATAGGGCGGATTCTTCACATACGTGGAGTTCGCGTCCCAGTCGTAAAGATCCCCCTCAGGCGCGGGCAGCGAGCGCCAGGCCTCGTCGCCTTCAAACGCCTGGGCGTACTCCTGCTTGAACATCTCCGAACGAACCGACTTGCCCACGGCCTGCTCGATCTCGGCATGAGTCGGCCAGACATCGCGCAGATAGACCGGTTTGCCGGCCCTGTCGACGCCCAGCGGCTCCGTCTTGAGGTCCAGATCCATCGTGCCGGCCAGCGCGTAGGCCACCACCAGCGGCGGCGAGGCCAGATAATTGGCCCGCACGTCGGCGTTGATCCGGCCCTCGAAATTACGGTTGCCAGAAAGCACCGCCGCAACCACCAGGTCGTTCTTTTGCACCGCTTCCGAAATCGCCGCCGGCAGCGGACCCGAGTTGCCAATGCACGTCGTGCAGCCGTAGCCAACCAGGTTAAAACGCAGCTTGTCGAGATAGGTATCCAGCCCAGCGTCCCGCAGATAGTCCGTGACCACCTTGGACCCTGGAGCCAGGCTCGCCTTCACCCAGGGCCTGGTCTCAAGCCCGCGCTCGACGGCCTTCTTGGCGACCAGCCCGGCCGCCAGCATCACCGAGGGATTCGAGGTGTTCGTGCAGCTCGTGATGGCCGCGATCACCACCGAGCCGTTCTTGAGCCCACGCGCAGCCTCAGCCGAGGCCGGCTCCGCGTGCGCGGCAGCCCCGTTCGTTTCCACCACCGGGAGCGGGTTCTTCGCCGGCTTCGCCCCCTGCATCTCCGCAAGCGCCGCCTGAAACGACGTCTTCACATCACCTAGCCGCACACGATCCTGCGGACGCCGCGGCCCAGCCAGACTAGGCTCAACCGTCGCCAGATCAAGCTCAAGCTGGTCGCCATAGATAGGGTCAGGCGTGCCAGATTCGTGGAACATCCCCTGGGCCCGGCAGTACGCCTCAACAAGGGCCAGCGTCTCGGGCGGCCGTCCCGAAAGTGCAAGGTAGCGAATCGTCTCGGCGTCGATGGGAAACAGCCCGCAGGTCGCGCCATATTCGGGCGCCATGTTGGCGATCGTGGCCCGATCCGCGAGGCTCAGCGACGCCAGGCCGCTGCCGAAATACTCCACAAACTTGCCCACTACCCCCTTCTTGCGCAGCATCTGGGTGACGGTGAGCACCAGGTCGGTGGCCGTGGCGCCCTCGGGCAATTTGCCGATCAGCTTGAAGCCCACGACCTGCGGGATCAGCATGGAGACCGGCTGGCCGAGCATGGCGGCCTCGGCCTCGATGCCTCCCACGCCCCAGCCGAGCACGCCCAGCCCGTTGATCATGGTCGTGTGTGAGTCGGTGCCGACGACCGTGTCGGGATACGCCGTTTGCGTTCCGTCCTTGCCCTGGGCGGTGAAGACCACGCGGGCGAGGTACTCGAGATTCACCTGGTGGACGATGCCGGTGTCGGGGGGAACAACGCGGAAATTCTCGAACGCTCTCTGCCCCCAGCGCAGGAAGGCATAGCGCTCGCGATTGCGTTCGAATTCGAGCCGCGCGTTCTCCGCGAACGAGCTCGGCAAGCCCGCGGAATCGACCTGCACCGAGTGATCGATCACGAGCTCGACCGGCTGGAGCGGATTGATCTTGCGGGGATCGCCGCCGAGCCGCTTCACCGCGTCGCGCATCGCGGCCAGGTCGACCACGGCCGGCACGCCGGTGAAATCCTGCAACAGCACGCGGCTGGGGGTGAAGGCGATCTCACGCTCCGGAGGCGTCGCGCCCGACCCGGCCAGCGTGAGAATGTCATCGGCGGTCACCACCACGCCGTCCTCGTGGCGGAGCAGGTTTTCCAGCAAAATCTTCAGCGAAAACGGCAGCCGCGCCGGATCGACTCCCCGGCTCTTGACGGCGTCGATGCGATAATACCGGTAGCGGGCGCTGCCGACTTCCAGCTCGGCAAGCGCGGCGAACGTGGCTGGCATGGAGTTTCCTCGTCGAGTCTCTTCGGGGTCAACCCACGAATTGTACCGTGATCGGGCGCGGGACTAAACCCGCCTCCCACGCCTTGTCCAGCAAGGTTTGCACTGCCTGCCGACCACGCGGGCCGTAATCCACGGTCCACTCGTTGACGTACATCCCCACAAAGCGATCCGCAAGCCCGGGATCAAGGTCGCGGGCGTATTCAAGCGCGTAGGCAAGCGCTTCCTCACGGTGCGCAAGCGCGTATTCGATGCTCTGCCGCAGCAGCCGGGCGATCCGCTCGACCATCTCCGTGCCCAGATCCTTGCGCACCACATTGCCCCCCAGCGGCAAGGGCAAGCCCGTTTGCTCGTACCACCAGACGCCCAGGTCGACCACCTTGTGCAGGCCGCGGTCGCCGTAATAAAGCTGGCCCTCGTGGATGATCAGCCCGGCGTCGACCTTGCCCTCGGCCACCGCGGGCAGAATCTCATCAAACGGCATGACCACCACCGGCGTGTCCTTGCCCAGGCAGAGCTGAAGCGTCAAATACGCCGTGGTGAGCAGGCCAGGCACCGCGATCGTGCGCCCGCGAACGGCGTCCAGCGTCATCGGCTCGCGGGTGATCACGGTCGGGCCGTAACGATCGCCCATGCTCGAGCCCGAAGACAAAAGCGCATACCGATCCGCCAGGTGCGCAAAGGCATGAATCGAAACGGCCGAGACCTCGAGATCGCCCTCAAGCGCGCGGCGGTTCAAGGTCTCGATGTCCTGAAGCTGGTGCTCGATCGTGAGCCCAGCGACCTCGAGCTTGCCGTGCGTCATCGCATAGAACATGAAGGCGTCGTCGGAATCGGGGCTGTGACCGATGCGAATGGTGACGGGCTCGGTCGCAGATGCGGGCAAGGGCATGGCAAAGGCTTCTCCGCGGGGCGTCGGTGCTTCCAGTTCCGGTATGGTATCATCGCCTGGGACTGATGGCGACGTCGAGATCCGGTTTCGCGCCTCCCCGGGCGGGTGATCGTCTCCGTCGTCTCGCGGTCGGGCGCTCTCCAGAAGGGCGCTGCGCACCACTCGCCTCGTCTCGAAAAGACGTACTTGGCTCCGGAATATCCCCTCCCTCTGCGTGACGAGACGCCCACACCGAAAGGCGCGGATATGGCCCGAGTCAACGTCGCCGTGGTCCAGGCAGCGCCCGTGGTTTTCAACCTCGACGCCACGCTCGAACGCGCCAGCACGCTCGCGGCCCAGGCAGCCGCGACAGGCGCCCAGCTCGTGCTGTTTCCCGAGGCATTTGTCTCCGGCTATCCCCGCGGGGTCGACTTCGGCGCCCGGGTCGGATCGCGCACCGCCGCCGGCCGTGAGCTCTACCGCCGCTACTGGGCAAGCTCGATCGAGATCCCAGGCCCGGGCGCTGCACATCTTGGACAGGTCGCGCGCAACACAGAAACCACGCTCGTCATCGGCGTGATCGAGCGCGAGGGAGGCACGCTTTACTGCGCATCGCTCATCTTCGGGCCCGACGGCGCGCTCCTGCAAAAACGCAGAAAGCTTGTTCCCACCGCCGCCGAACGAATCGTCTGGGGCCAGGGAGACGGCTCCGGCGTGGGCGCGGTCGATACCCCCGCCGGGCGCGTCGCCAGCGTGATCTGCTGGGAGAACTACATGCCCCTGCTCCGCGCAGCCCTCTATGCCGCCGGCGTGCAAATCTACTGCGCCCCCACGGCCGACGCACGCGATACCTGGCTCGCCACCATGCGCCACGTCGCCCTCGAGGGCCGCTGCTTCGTGCTCTCCAGCAACCAGTTCGCAACCCGGGCCGACTACCCCAGCGACTACCCCGCCTTCGAGCTCGAAGACCCCGCCACGCCCGTTTGTAACGGCGGAAGCTGCATCATCGACCCGCTCGGACGCGTGCTCGCCGGCCCCGCGTTCAACGCTCCCGCGCTGCTCACCGCCGAGCTCGACCTCGACGAGATCCCCCGCGCCCAGCTCGACTTCGACGTCGCCGGCCATTACGCGCGGCCGGATGTCTTTCAGCTCCGGGTCGACCGCAGACCCCACCGCCCGTTCGTGCGCGACCTGGACACGCCCGCGGACGACCAGGCGCGAGAGCCCCGGTGAAGAAAACGCTGCGCACGCCCCGGCCACGACTCAGCTTCACCACGCGAGCCCGGCACCACAGACGCCGGGGCGCGATCGCGCCTGAAGCCGCACTCGCCCCCACGGCGCGTCCCTGAACCCTGCGTCACGAAAGAAATGCGTTTTGAAGCGTTTGCAACCGAGATGCTAGGGTGTATGCGCCTGGATCGCAATGATTGGTTGCCTTCCCTGCGGGTTTTTCTCGCAAATGATTTGATAGCGTACCAGCATGGGCGATCGCTTTGTTCCGCTTGTGCGGGTGGTTTGGGTCGGGGGATGAAAAGGGTGCTGGGGTTGGGCTTGACGCTGGGGGGGCTCTGGTCATCTAATCTTGGGGTAGGCCGAAGTGGCGGAATTGGCAGACGCGCTAGGTTCAGGTCCTAGTGGGCTAACCATGCCCGTGGAGGTTCAAGTCCTCTCTTCGGCACTTGCGGGAAAAGGACTTAGGGCGAATCGCCCTAAGTCCTTTTCTTTTTCCCCATCGCATTTTGGGGAAATTTTGGGGAAAATGCTTCCCTGACATTGAGGCCGCGTTGCCCTTGCCCGGAGGCAACCGATGGCATCCCTTGAGAAGCGGAACCAGATTTACCGAGT
>DAIDHX010000051.1 GCA_027451885.1 Planctomycetales bacterium | reverse complement strand
CTTGCTGGATCGACACATGTCGCGTACCCTCACATCTCGAATCTTCGTGCTTCGATGGATGGACATCACGACCTGACCTTCGCGGTCAGGGTCAGCCTGAGCCAAGGGAGTGCGCGCTCATGAGAACGGCCACTGCGTCGCTTTGCACCTGGTTTCGAGCCTGCCTCTTCGCGTTTTTGGTGGGCGCAAGCGCTCGGAGCGATGAACCCGGGCCTGAGCAGATTCTGCCCGCGAACACACTCGGATTTGTGAAGGTCACGAACGCAGATGCGTTCCGGCACGCCTTCGAAGCGTCGGCGATGGTGAAGATGTGGAATGACCCTGCACTCGGGCCATTCCAGAAGGCGCTCAGGACCTCGGCCGCAGAGGTGATCAAGGCTCTGGAGGAGGACGGCTTCTTCGCGATTTACAGCATACCGCAAAGCCAACTCGCGGTGGCAGAGCTCCCATCGAATCGTTCCGACCTGCCTCACAACCGCATTTGGATCATCGACGTGGGCGACAATGACAGGCCCATGCTCGCGCTTCTGGACCGGCTTACCACGGGAGACAAGGACCTGCCCCCCGCCAAGGCAACCACCGAGAAGGTCGGGGGCCTCACCCTCCACATCGTCCGTTCCGCACCGAGCCCTAAACTCGACGAACCGGTGCCGCCATACGGGTATCAGCCAGAGCCCGTGGCGCCGAAGGCAGTAGAACCTGGCTTCAGCGCTCCAGCATCAGAACCACCTTCGAAGCCGATTGCCGCCGCAGTCAATCCCGGGGCAGAGCGAAACGACGAGGTCGATTTCGTCTGGACGCGAGATGGTTCGCGGTTCCTGGTGGGGAGCGATGTTGCCTCGATCAGGGACATCGCAACCCATCGCAAGGGGCGCAAGGATAGCCTCGCGGCTCAACCTGGCTTCGCAAAGGTGCGATCCCAGGTGAACACCCCCCAGACGCAGGTGTTCTGGTACGTCGACATTCCCGCCGTGCTGAACTCAGCGCTGGGGCTGACCATTCCGTTCGACCAGGAATCGCTCAAGGCAACCCTTGAAAAGCTCGGCGTGAACGCGATCAAGGCGATCGGAGGCGCCGTGGCGCTGGGCGGTCAACACGAAAACCTGGCCAGGACGTTTCTCTTCGTGCCCGGACCAAAACGCGGCCTCCTCGACCTCAGGGCACACCCGATCTCGCTCGAGCCCGAGCCCTGGGTACCCGAGACGGTTTGTAGCTATCAGACCCTTAGCCTGAATGGCGACGCGGCGTACGAGGTGCTGAAAGCCGTGCTCGACCTGCACCAGACCGGGATGTTGGAAGATTTCGACGAGGATCTGGTCGACCCCAAAACGAACAAACCATTCTCGCTCCGCAAGGACTTTTTCGGGCATCTGGGCGATCGAGTCACGATCCTCACGGATTACAAGAAACCTGTCACGAGTAACAACATTCGACAGCTCGTGGTCATTGCACTCAAGGATCCCAGCGGCATCGAAGCAACGCTTTCACGCATCCTCGCCATGGCGGACGTGAAGACCAGCACGCGCAGTCTCTCCGGCGCGACGATCCATCAAGTTAACACGAAGTCTGCGTTTGGAAGCGCGTTGGGCGGAACGCTGTCCCTGAATCAAGGTTTTGCCTGGGCCGTCACGGATCACAAGTTCCTCGTGAGCTACGGGCCTGACTTCGGCCTGCTCGAGCAGGTTCTCGATGCGAAGGGGCAGCAGTTTGGCCAGAGCGAATCGTACCGCAAGGTTGCGGCCTCGTTGCCGAAACAGGGCGTTGGGATGTCGGTCTCCCTTCCTCACGACCCATTCAAGGCGGCCTATCGACTGCTCAGAAGCCATCAACTTCCAATCCCGTACGGCTATCACATCACAGCGACCGAGAATGACTCTCCGCTACCTCTGCTGGACATGACCTCGCCGTTGCCGATCCCCGTCGACAAGCTGCCGCCGTTCACTGCGCTCGCGAAGTATCTCTCGCTGATGGCCAGCCAAAGCACGATGACCGACGACGGTATCCTGTTTACAAGCTTTTCTTTGCGACGTGATCAGCCTTAAAGCAATTCCGGCGGCCCCCTGCGCTTCATAGCACGAGCGCAGGCCCCTGCATCATGCTGGCGCCCGGACTCGCGAGCGGGCCTTCACAGAGATACTCCCGCACTCCGCAACCTGTTTTTTCACATGACATTGAGAGAAAGTCCCGGAATACTCCCTTGCGAAGTCCGCGGCTTCTCATACAATTTCAAATGAAACTGAAACTTTGGTACGAGGATCCGTGGGCTCGAGGAGCGCCTGGGATGGCCGCAAATCCGATTCGGGTTGGAGCGGTTAGCTACCTGAATGCGAAGCCGCTGTATTACCGGCTCCAGGAGTTCGCGCCCGAGGTTGACCTGCGGATGGACTATCCGAGCTTGCTGGCGCGGCAACTGGCCGCGGGTGAGCTCGACGTCGCGCTCATTCCGTCGGCCGAGTATTTGCGTGGTGTGAGCCGGGGCTACTCGATCATTCCTGGGTTTGCGATCGCGGCTCGCGGGGCTGTGCGCAGCGTGAAGGTCTTCGCGCGCAAGCCATGGAATCAGGTCGATCGCCTTGCGCTCGATGCGGGATCGCGAACGAGCCAGGCGCTGGCCCAGATCTGGCTTTGGCGGATGCACGGTATTCGGCCGGCGACGATCGAGGAGCTGCCGCTTGGGGTTTCGCCGCTCGAAAGCACCGCGGACGCTGTGCTGGTGATCGGCGATCGAGCGATGAAAGTTCCGCGTGATGCGTTTCAGTCCGAGGTCGACCTGGGCGAGGCCTGGCGGACGATGACGGGGCTGCCGTTTGTCTTCGCTCTCTGGGTGGCGCGTGCAGGGGTTGAGCTGGGTGCACTTCCGGCTGCGCTTGAGCAGGCCCGATCGGCCGGGCTCGCGGCGGCGGATGCGCTTGCGAAGCTGCACGGCCCGCGTCTGGGACTCAGCTTCGATGCGTGTTACGATTATTTAACCAAGGTGCTGTCGTATGATCTCGGGGCTTCCGAGCTCGCCGGGCTTGGCCGTTTCGCCGAGCTAGGGGCTGAGCTGGGCCTCGTTCCTGAAGGAGTGAAGCTTGTCTTCCATCGCGACCCTGCTGTCCTCGTCCGCCCATGAAGGCCGCCGACTCAGTTTCGACGAGGGTGTTCAGGTTTTGCGCTCGGCCTCCTTGCTCGAGCTCGGACAGGCGGCCAACCTGTCCGCCCAGCGGCTCCATCCCGAGCCGTACCGCACCTTCAACATCGATCGCAACATCAACTACACCAACGTCTGCACGGCGGTCTGCGATTTTTGCGCGTTTTACCGCAAGGTGAACGACACCGACGCCTACGTGCTCGATCGACCCGTGCTGCTGGAAAAAATCCGCGAGACGGTCGAGCTCGGCGGCGACCAGATCCTCTTGCAGGGGGGGCTTCATCCGCATCTCAAGCTCGAGTGGTACGAAGAGCTGCTCCAGGACATCAAGAGCCATTATCCGCAAGTCAACGTCCACGGCTTCAGCGCGCCTGAGATTTATCATTTCACCAAGGTTTCCAGGCGCCCTCTCAAGGAAGTGCTCGAACGGCTCAAGGGGGCCGGGCTTGGCAGCTTGCCGGGCGGCGGCGCGGAAATCCTGGTCGACCGCGTGCGCAAGGCATTCACACGCGGCAAGGTGCTCACCGAGGATTTTCTGAACGTCCACAGGGTCTGGCACGAACTGGGAGGGCGATCGACCGCGACCATGATGTTCGGCCACATCGAGACGCTCGAGGAGCGGGTTGAGCACATGGAACGCGTGCGCCAGCTTCAGGATGAGACGGGCGGGTTTACGGCGTTCATTTCCTGGACGTTCCAGCCGGACCATACCGATATGGCGGACGTGCCGCCGGCCGGGTCGTTCGAGTATCTGAAGACGCAGGCATTCTCGCGGCTCTACCTCGACAACGTGCCGAACATCCAGTCGTCGTGGGTCACGCAGGGGCAGAAGATCGGCGGTCTGGCGCTTTTCTTTGGCGCCAACGACATGGGGAGCCTGATGATCGAGGAGAATGTGGTTGCCTCAGCCGGGACCGTGCATCACCTCTCGCTTGAGCAAATCAAGCGGGCGATCCGGGAGGCAGGCTACATCCCGCGCCAGCGTAACGTATTCTATGAGTATATCGATCACGAACCCCAGGAGCTTTCCGCCGCCGCGGCCGGTTAGCGTCAGAGGGGCGGTGGCTCGAGACCATTTGCCGCGAGACGTCCGTGATCCATGTCGAGCACCTCTCGAAGCGATTCCTTGACTATGAGCGCGGCTGGAAAAGCGCAGTGGACGACGTGTCGTTCACGTGCCAGCCAGGGGAGATTCTGGGCTTGCTCGGCCCCAACGGCGCGGGCAAGACCACCACACTCCGCATCCTGAGTACCGTGCTGCGTCCGACATCGGGTCGCGCGATCGTGGCAGGCCGCGATGTCGCGCTCGATCCCTCGGGGGTCCGCGCACGGATCGGATTCATGTCCGCCTCCACCGGGATCTACGACCGCATGACGGCGTGGGAGCTCGTGGAGTATTTCGGCCGACTCTACGGCATGCAACCCGAGCCGCTCCGCGAACGCATGGAAACCATCTTCGAATGGCTGCGGATGAACGACTTTCGCGACGTACTGGGCTCGAAAATGTCGACCGGAATGAAGCAGAAGGCCTCGATCGCCAGGACGATCATCCACGATCCGCCGGTGCTCATCTTCGACGAGCCGACATCCGGGCTCGACATCCTGGTCGCGCGGACGGTCCTCCAGAAGATCGGCGAGCTTCGCGAGCTTGGCAAAACGATCATCTTCTCAACCCACTCGATGCACGAAGTCGAGAAGCTATGCACAAACGTGGCGATCATCTATCGCGGGCGGCTGCAGGCGAAGGGCACGCCGCGGTCGCTGCTTGAAGAATTTGACCAGCCCGATCTTGAAGAACTATTCTTCCATCTGATCGACCGCGCGGATTCGGACGGAGGCCTCGCGGAGGCTCCTACCCGACCGGTGTCGTCGACCGCAGGCGGCTAGCGCGGGGTCAGGTTGTCGATGAAATCGTTGCCTCGCTGGTCAAGCCTGATGCTCATCCTGCGCAGGGAAGTGCGGGATCAAATCCGCGACAGGCGCACGCTGTTCATGATCTTCGTGCTGCCGATCCTGCTTTATCCCTTGCTCATGATCGGGATGCTTCAGGTGCTCTCAGCCATGGAGCAGAAGCCCCGCGTGGTGGTGGTTGTCGGCGCGGAACATTTGCCCGAATCGCCTCCGCTTCTCGACCCGAGCGGCACCCACTTTTCGCCCACGCTCTTCGGCTCCGCCAGCGAAGCCTCGCTCATGGTGGTCGAGCTCCAGCCCGAATCGAGCTTCTGGTCCGACCCGCCGGCGGCGGAGCAGGCCATTCGCCACGGTCTGGCATCGGCCGTGATGATCATCCCGCCCGACCTGCCCGAGCAGCTTAAACGCGAGGCAGAGATTTCCATTCCGATCCGCTTTAACAGCGTGGACGAGCCCAGCCAGATCACGCATTTCCGTCTCAAGGAAATGCTTGCGCGGTGGAAGCAGCACATCGTGGCCGCGCGGCTCGAGCGGGACAAGAAAGAGCAGGGCTACAGTGAGCCAATCGACGTCAAGGCGCTCGATGTGGCGACCGCGGATGAGAAGGGGGGGTCGGTGTGGGCTCGGCTGTTTCCGTTTCTGCTCGTGATCATGTCGCTCACAGGCGCTTACTATCCGGCCATCGACATTTGCGCGGGCGAAAAGGAACGAGGCACGATGGAGACGCTGCTCATCAGCCCCGCGAGCCGGCTTGAGATCGTGCTGGGCAAGTATTTCACGGTGATGCTGGTGAGCATCGCCATGACCATCTTGAACCTGCTTTCGATGGGCCTCACCGGGGTTCAAATGGCCAGCCAGTTTCAGGGGTTTCCGGGCGCGGTCGGGCGCAGGGCGTCGACGGTTCTCGCGGCTCCCACGCTGCAATCCGCCTTCTGGATGCTCGTGCTGCTCGTCCCGCTCTCGGCGTTTTTTAGTGCCGTGAGCCTGGCCCTGGCGGTCCTGGCGCGAAGTGTCAAGGAAGGGCAGTACTATCTCACGCCGATGTACATCACCTGCATGCCGCTTGTGCTGCTCACGCTCTCGCCAGATATCGAGCTCAACCTATTTTTCAGTATTTTACCGGTGACCGGCGTTGCGCTCCTTTTGCGAGCGCTCATCATGGGGAATTACGACACGGCCGCGCGATACTTCCTGCCGGTCCTGATCCCCACGCTGGTTTATGCCGCGGTCGCCCTGCGCTGGGCCGCCGATCAATTCCAGCGCGAGGATGTGCTCTTCCGCGAGGCGGAACGCTTCAGCCTCGCCGCGTGGCTCAAGCACCTGATCCGCGACCGCGAGCCCAAGCCCACAGGCGCCCAGGCGATCCTTTGCTTCACGATCATTCTTTCCGCCTCGTGGTTTCTCATGCTCTACCTGGCGCGGTCAGAGTCGATCACCGGACTGGGGAGCGTCGCGGCCGGGCAGCTTGTCATCTTGCTCCCGCCCCTGATCATGGCCGTCATGCTCACGAAGTCACCGCTCCAAACCCTGCGCATCGCCTGGCCCCAGACCCGTTACCTGCTGCTCGCGGTCGGGCTTGTCGTCGCCCTCAACCCAATCGTGAGCGAGCTTCGCCTGCTCGTCGAATGGTTGTTCCCCATCAGCCAGAAACTGCGTGAAACCCTGGCGTCGCTCACCTCCGAAGGGCCAGGGCTCATCGGGACCCTCGGAGTACTCGCGCTCTTGCCCGCCGTGTGCGAGGAATTCGCGTTCCGGGGCTATATCCTCTCCGGGCTTGAGCAAAAACGCAGAGTGCGCTCGGCCATCTTTCTATCCGCGCTCATGTTCGGGTTCCTGCACGTACTGCTTTCCCTGTTCCAGCAGCTTTTCAACGCCACGCTGCTTGGAGTTGTGCTCGGCCTGTTGGCGATGCGGAGTAAAAGCATTCTCCCGGGTATTCTTTTTCACTTTTTGAACAACGCCTGGGCCGTGTCCTTGCCTCGGCTGGCGCGGATGAAGGAATTCGAGCCCGTGTTCGGTCGGGTCTTCCGCAGCCCGGCAGAAGGGCTCTATCATGAAAGCTTTCTGGTTGTGAGCGTGATCGCCTCGTCCGCTCTGATTTACTATCTCTGGCAAATCCGGTTCGAGAACCGAATCAGGTCCTCAGAGGTGGGGACGCCAGAGCCAGCCGCTTGACCGAGGCGCGGACTCAGGGAACCGGTCGATTGCCAGACTGGTCTGGAGTGGTTTGATGAGACGGGGCACGCTGTCCCTGCGGGCGCGATATGTGTTCCCGGTTGAGAGTCCGCCCATTGCAGACGCCTGCGTGACGATCCAGGAAGGGCGGATTGCCTCGGTTGGTCCGGCCTCAGAGCGATCCTGGGATATCGATCTGGGGAACGTGGCGATTGTCCCCGGGTTTGTGAACGCGCACACTCACCTCGAGCTTGATCCCTTCGAAAACGAATGCACCGACCCTGGCCTGGGGCTTGTCGACTGGCTCAAGCAGGTGACGATGCAAAGGCGCTCGACCCCGGAGTCCGCACTCCAGGACGCCGCGAAGCGACACGTCCGCCTGGCGGTCGAGGCAGGTACGACCCTTCTCGCCGACGTGACGACGGCCGGCTCGAGCTGGAGTGCCGTGGCCTCCGCTCCCTTGCGAGGAGTCGTCTTTGCCGAAATGCTTGGGCTCAAACGTGATCGTGGGCTGCAAACCAGCCACTCGGCGTGGCAATGGATCGGCTCAGTCCCACGGGAGGCTCAGGTCGCTGGCTGTGCTCGCCCGGGACTTTCGCCCCATGCGCCTTACAGTACCGCAGGCTGGCTCTATCACAAGGCCGCCAGCAGCCGGCTGCCACTTACAACCCATCTTGCCGAATCACCCGAGGAGCTCCGGCTGCTCGAGTCACACGACGGCCCCATGCGAGACTTCCTGGAATCGATCGGCGCCTGGGACGAGGACTGGGAGCCGATCGGTCCGCGCCCTTCCGATTACATCCGTAAAGGGGAGCTGCGGAACGCCGACTGGCTGGTCGCCCATGGCACTTATCTCGACCCCGAGGACTTCTGGCAATTCCGCCCCGAGGCCGCACCTGACGGCCAGCGCGTGGCTGTGGCCTATTGCCCCCGAACGCATGCGCGCTTTGGCCATGCACCTCATCCGTACCGCACCCTGCTCGAGCGCGGAGCGATCGTTTGCGTGGGGACGGACAGCCTTGCTTCCACGCCGAGCTTGAGCGTGCTTGAGGAGATCCGCTTCCTGCACGCGCGCGATCAATCCGTGCCCGGGGCGCTACTGCTTGCCATGGGAACCCTCTTCGGCGCATGGGCGCTCCGCGCAGACACCACCACCGGCAGCCTCAAGCCCGGAAAATCGGCCGACCTGGCCGTCGTCGATCTGCCCGACCGGGACGAGGCTGATCCGTTTTCGCTCCTGCTCGATTCGGATCAAAGCGTTTCGTCCACAATGTTCGAAGGCGACTTCGTGGCCGGTCCCTGGACGCACGCGTAATCGCGCAAGCGCCTACCGAGCCGAGGTAAATGCACGATCCTCCGGTTGCACGTGCCGTGCATGGCCGTCGACATCGTCCCAGGGGGAGCCATCAACACTTCCGCGCATCCAGACATAAGCATAACACGCTGCTACAGCGTAAAAGCACCAGATCCAGCCGTCGACAAGAAGCTGGATGGCGATCATCCAGCCGTCATGCAGAAGCCCGGCGAGCCCCGTTCCCGCACCGAAGCCAAAGAATGCAAAGGAGCGATCCGCTGCATCGATCCCGGAGGTCCAGAGATTCTGGGCGGCAAGACGGAGCGTGTATTGCTCGAGCAGCCGCAGGAAGGCGAGCCCGATCATCCCGGACAGCCAGGCATAGGCCGCGGGAACCACCAGCGATCCCAGGCGCTGTTGAAAGTAGCTGAAAACCCGCGAAAAGGCGTCGAGGGGGTCATCCGCGCCCGATGCCGCGGCCGCAATGAAGAACGGCCAGCCCAGGAGCAAGAGCACGCCTGAAATCGCCATGCAGAGCCCAAGCGCAAGCGGAACAACTAGCCCAATTGCGCCTACCACTGGACCAATCACAGGGATGCGGAAGACAAGGCCGTAAAGCGCGATCAGGGCCGAGAAGAAAAGCACAAGGAGCGCAGGGCAGAGCGGGGCGAGCAGAAACACGAAGATTCGCTTCCTTACGAAGCGGAACGCCTGGCGAATCCCGATGCGCTCGCCCCGAGCGATCTCGACCATGATCATCCGGCAGACGACGCCACCGGCAATGGCTGCCACAATATCCATCCATAAGAACGCGAGCACGCCACGCACCACGAGCGAGGGCGCGCCGCTCCGGGCGGTAGACCAGAGAATCGTGGTCGCCGTCCACCAGAAAGGTGATCCCAGTCGATTCACAATCGCGCCTGGATCCCAGAAGGGGCGCGAATACAGGTCGCGCATCTCGGGTTCGAAGACAAGCGTAACGTGCGTCGGAGACGGATCGAGCCACCGCGCCAGAATGGCCCAGCCAAGTTGGAGCACGAGCAAGCCCACGCCAGCGACGGCGAGCTTCTTGATGTCAAAGACCATGCGAAAGCGCATGGCCGCCACCAGTTCCAGCCAGGGAAACAGCTTGATCATGCCGACGTGGCGTTCACGCGCTGCCAGACCCATCGGATTCGTTCCAGGCTGCTCGGCCATTCAGGGCGCCACACAGGAAAGCAGCACGCACTCACCGCGTGGCGTGATCTCAACCGGGGCGGTCGACGCCGGAACCAGGACCGTCTGGCCAAGCGCCAGCTCAAAGCATTCCCCCTGGAACCCCACCAACGCCGTGCCGCCAAGACCCATCAGGATTGTAAAGGAAACCGGGTCAGGGCAGGGGAGCACAAACGCGCCGCGCACGGTCAAGCGCTCAAAGGCGAAGTAATCTGAGCGTGCGAGCCACTCGGAACTGCCCCAGGCATGCTCGGTTCGCTCAGGGATGAGGGGATTCACAGGCCCTCGATCAAAATCGATTACCTCGAACGCCTGCGCGAGATGCAGCTCGCGAGGCTTGCCGTCAGGGCCTGTCCGCCCCCAGTCATCGATGCGGTAAGTCGCATCCGAAGTCTGCTGAATCTCGGCGAGAAGCACCCCGGCCCCAATCGCATGCACCGTCCCCGCCTGGATCAGGATGCAATCTCCTTGACGCGGCTCGAACGCGTGCAAGAGCGGAGCAAGCGAACCGTTCCGAGCAGCGGATTCAAGCTCCAGACGCCCGACGCCAGGCTTGAGCCCAGCGTAAATCTTGCTGCCTGGCAACGCGTCCAGTACAACCCAGGCCTCGGTCTTGCCACGATCACCCGAGATCCGCGCACCCTGTTCGTCGTTGGGATGCACCTGAACCGAGAGGACCTCACGTGCGTCGATGAACTTCACGAGCAGTGGAAAGGTCCCCGAGCCGGCCAGTCGCGCTCCAAGCAGCTCCTCGCCTCGCTCGCGCACGAGCAACCGCAAGCTCATGCCCGCGAGCGGACCATGGCTCACCCGGCTCACCCAGTCTCGGTAATCGGAGATCTCCCAGCTCTCGGCGTAGTCATTGCCATCACCGATCGCCTTGCCCAGCACGTTCCCAAGCCGTCTTCCCCCCCAGATCAGCCTGCGCAAAATCGGTTCAAAACGAAGAGGGTACAGGCTGGTCGAGGACATCCGATTGCACTCCTGATCCAGAGCGAAACACCGCACATGGGCATCGGTTCGTCCCGGAGCGCCCCATTTATAATGAGCCTCACTGGGGTGTGTCCACGGCCGTTCTTGCATCCCAGGCAACGAACCTCAGCGCGGCTCCGCCAGGAACCCTAGAACCCGCGACAGCACTTCGTCGCGATCTCGGTCAAGCGCGAGCAGATGATCGGAACGGGGCAGAATGCAAAATTCCTTCTCGCGCGATCCGAGTCGATCGAACATGCGGCGGGCCGCTGCAGGCTCAACGACTGTGTCGAGACGCCCCTGCAAAACTAGCGTCGGCGGCTGGATCTGTGGCAGCAGATCCCAGGTGCGATCAATGAGCGCAAGTGCGCTTGCCACCGCCGCCAAATTGAAGGTTCGAAAACCCACCATCTGCGAAACGATCCTACGCATTGTGGGATCGCGAATCGGCGGCGGCCTGCGCGGGATGTGCTCCGCGACGCGTGCGATTTGCCCGACAACCGGCGCCAGCCGAAAGGGGAGCCAGCCTAGCCCACGAATGGCAAAAAACGGCGCAAGCAGTACGAGCCGAGAAACCGGGCGCTGGGCCGCGACCTGTAGCGCAAGAACCCCACCCGTGGAAAACCCAATCACGGCCATCCGATCACCGGCTCCGGCCATCAGGTCGAAATTGTCCAGAGCCGCACGCTCCCAATCCTCGAACCGAGACGCTGGCATCCGAAAACTGATCGTCTCGTGCCCCGGAAGCACAGGCGCCCGCAGCGCTGCCCCGGAAGTCTCGAGCGCTTGTGTGAGCGGATCAAGCTCGTAAGGACCGCCGCCCAGTCCATGCAACACCAGACATCGATGCGTGATCATCTCGCCATCCCGTTCAAGCGCTCGCCAAGGCCGCGGCTTGCCAAAGGTTTCGTTGCCATACTCACGCGCGATGTCGCTCATTCAAGAAAACGGCGTCGAGTCCTGGGAAGTCGAGCCGCGATCTCCAGCCACCCAGGACTGTTACTCAGCCCTCCCGGCACAACCGTTTCGTCGATCGACGAGAGACGCAGTATGTACGATCTTAAAGGAATGGACGAAGTCGTCCCAAATTCCCAGCACGGCTGGCGGTTGCGAAGCTTCCTCAGAACCGTCGCGTGGGCGTTCACAATCCTGAGCGTGAGTGTCATTGCATTCGCATATTACTGCGAGATTTGGCCTTTCGGCGATCAACGTACGATCCGTGAGCGTTACGGCGTGCTCACCGTGGCCCGGCATGATTTGCAACCGATCGTAAATTCAGCGGGACGGGTGGAGAGTAGCCAGCGCACGCTGCTTCGTTGCGAACTTGAAAACCTCTCGGGCGCAGCCAGCGCGGGAAGTTCCTCAACTCTGATCTGGCTTGTGCCTGAGGGAAAGGAGGTCAAGAAAGGCGACGTAATCGGGCGCTTCGATGCCTCCAATTATGAAGAATTACTTAGACAACAGCAGATCACAGTCAGCCAGGCTCGCGCCAGTGAGCTCCAGGCGCGCTTGAACCACGAGATCGCGCTCCTGGCCCTCGAGGAATACAAAGAAGGCACGGTCCTCGAGACGGAAAACGGTATGAAGGGAGCGATCGCGCTGGCCCGGTCCGATCTTTCCCGTGCGGAGGACCGCTCGGTCTGGTCTCAGAAGATGAAGTCCAAGGGCTATGTCTCGCTGGCACAGGTCATCAACGACAAATACACGATCCAGCAGCTCTCCATCGCACTCGAACAGCAATCCGCACTCCTGAGCATCTTTGATCGATTCACCGTTCCGAAGATGGAAAAGACCCTGGAGGGTCAGGTCAAATCCACCGAGGCCTTGCTCGCCAGCGAGACCTTGCGACTCCAGCGTCAGGTCGAACGCCAGAAAATGATCCAAAGGCAGTACGAACGCTGCACGATCCGTGCGCCTCACAATGGATACGTTTTCTATTACAAAGACAACGGCCGCCGAGCCGTCCCCATCGAGGAAGGAATGAGCGTCCGGCAAAACCAGCCGCTCTTCTACCTGCCCGATCTCAGTGAACTCGAGATCCAGCTCCTGATCAACGAGTCCGTTGTCGACCGGATCGACACCGGCCTCGAAGCCGAGGTCAGCTTCGAGGCGTTTCCCAATCTCCACATTCCAGGCGTCGTTACCTCAATCAATCACATCCCTCTGCCGCAAAATGATCGTGGCGAGGATGTCCGGCTCTTCCTGGGCAAGATCAAACTCTCGCGGTCCGAGGACGGTCTCAAACCCGGCATGACAGCGTGCGCAGACATCAAGCTGAAACCCCATGCCAGCGTGATCGCAATTCCGCACACAACCGTCCAAGCTGACCGGGGCAGGACGTACTGCTATGTTTACAACGGAGAAACCCTGGAAAAACGCGAGGTGATCACAGGCAGCGACACCCCCGACCTGATCGAAATCGTGGAGGGACTGAGAGTCGGCGAGCAAATCGCCCTCGATCCTCCCAATTCGCTCACATCCCCAGAGCCGTTGCTGCACTTCGGCAGGCGAAACCAGAGCCACAGGTCCGACAGCTAAGACTCGAGCCAGAGGTGAATCTCTTCCCAGGCGTCGATACATGCAAGTAGTGAGCGCCCGTATGGCTTGTGATTCGCCTTGTTGCTGTGCAATTTTTGTTTTACAATCTGTAAATGATTTCGAAGGGCTTGACTCTCTGTTAGAGTATTCATGCCTCCTGCGGGGTCATGAATCAGCGTGAGGGCTTGCCTGATGATCCAACGCGGTATGGGTTGACCTGCCTGAATTGCGATACGGCTCGGCCTCGTGAGCCTGCCGCCCCGAGCGGCTTTGACGAAAGTAGAAGACAGACGGTCCTAGAGTAGATTGGACTCGACTCGGGCCCGTTTGCGCATCGCGTTCGGATTTGCGAACGGTCGATGCAAGGGGTGCTTGCGTGCGGCGAGGAGGCCAGGGCGTGGCTGGGAATGGAGCATGTTGATGAAGGCCGGAAGCAAGCTTTCGCGGGGTGTAATGCTGGGTGCAATGGTGCTTGCGGCAGCCGGTTTGTCGGCCGCCGCGTGGAAGGCACTCCGAACAAAAACCTCTTCCTCCGAAGGACTTACGCTATCCGAAGTGCGTAGAACGGATCTCTTTCCAGTTCTCACAGCGGGTGGCCAGGTGGAGAGCAGCAAGCGCACCGTGATCGAATGCCAGGTCGAGAACATGGTCGTGGGCGTGCGCGGCCAGCGCCTCTATTCAGGGTCATCTTCGGTTCTTCTCTCGATCGTGCCGGAGGGAACCACGGTCAAGAAGGGGGACGTGCTCGCGGTCATTGATGCCTCCAATTATGACGAACTCTTGCGTGTGCAGCAGATCGACGTGGAGCGCGCACGTTCGGACGAGATGCAGGCGGACCTGAATCACGAAATCACTCGGCTCGCCATCAATCAGTTTCGCGAAGGCTTGATGCAGCAAACGATCGACGACATGCGTGGCGCGATCATGCTTGCTCGCACGGAACTCCAGCGCGCAAAAGAGCGGCTCGCCTGGACGATTCGAATGAAAGAGAAAGGGTACGTCCCCACGGCGATGGTGACGAGCGACCGCTTTCGCGAACAGCAACTCGAGGTTGATCTCAAGCGACGGGAGTCAGCGCTCGAGGTCTACGAGAAGTTTACAGCACCAAAATTCTTGCGACAGTACGAGGGTGCGGAGGCCCAGGCCCGAATCACGCTGGAATATCAGAAGATGCGGCTCAAGCGGCATATCGACAGGCTGGAGCGCATTCAGAAGCAGGTGGAGAACTGCACGATCCGGGCACCCCACGATGGGTATGTCATCCATGCCAACGATCCCAGACGTCAGAAGCTAATCGAGCCCGGGATGGAGGTTCGGCAGCGCCAGCCACTGATTTACTTACCCGATCTGAACAACATGGAGGTCGTGGCCTCACTGCATGAATCGATCGTTGATCGGGTGCATCCCAACTATCAAGCAAAGGTCCAGATTGAGGCCATGGAAGGACGGGTTGTAGAGGGGCACATCACATCAGTGGCCCCAATCGCAACTGCCGACTGGCGCTCTGACGTACACTACTTCGCTGGGATCATCAAACTCGATAGCCCGCCTGAAGGATTGCGTCCTGGCATGACGGCGGAGGTTGAGATTTCGATGCCACGACGAGAGGATGTGCTGGCAATCCCACCGCAGGCGATTACCAATGAGGATGGCCACGATTTCTGCTTTGTGGTTCACGAGGACGGCCTCGAACGGCGGGAGATTGTGCTGGGAGAAACCACCGACGCGCTGGCTGAGATCCGCTCTGGGCTCAGGGAGGGTGAGCAGGTCGTACTAAACCCTCCGGACGACCCTGAGAGCCGGGGTTTCACGATCCTCGATGATCCATCGCCTCATCCAGCCGAAAAGACTGTGTCGACCGCGACACAATCGGACATGGTCGCGGCGACCCGCTGATCTACCGCAGGCCGATCTCGGCTTGCGTGAGTCTCGGGCCGGTCCAATCGAAAAGACCGTTGGCGCTGGTGGTAACCGCGGGCGAGGCGCGCTTTTGCTGAGGCATTCCAGCGACTCAGGTCGATCCTTGGAACGAGGGGATTGAGTCGAAACTCCGGATAGGGGAGTTTGCGATGGATCTCCCTGGGACCGCAAGCATCGCTCCCTGCCCGAACCCGTAGAGCGACAACCCCGATGCCGACCGCTCGATCCTCCAGCTCCGCGCACCCGCTCACGAGTGCCCTCCTGCTCGCGGGAGCGATCGCCTGGGGTCTGTGGCGTCTTGTTGAGAGCGGGCGCGTCGCCTGGCCGCCGCACGGCCTGCTCGCCAGCCTTTCGACTCTGGCTGGCTGCATTGCCCTCGTGGGCCCGCTGATCCTGCTTCGCTCCGGAGAGCTCAACGGCGAGCTCGGCGAGCTCGCCTGGATGACCGCCGGCATTTTGATCTGGATTTGCGATCTGGAGGCCATCGCCCGGGGACAATGGCGCACAATGGCCTGGGCGACTCCTCTCAGCGAGCGAACAATCGGCGTGGTGGTACTGGCCGTCCTGATTGCCGGCTGGAAGTGCGGGCTCAAGGAATGGAAATGGTCCTGGACGAACTTGACTGGCTGGCTGCTCGCGATGCTCTGGATCGGTGTTGCGGCGAGCTCGTGGATGGCGGGCGTAACAGGCCGGGCAACCCTTGCGATCCGCTGATTCTTGACGCCCGCGCGTGCGGTGATTAGCTTCAATGGGTAGCGATTCTACGCGGGTCTTCTCTCATCCATATTTTCGCCGACGAGCGTAATCCCGGCGCCCGTGCTCGCTTTCCGACGAACTCCGAGAGGATCGATTCGTGGCTACAGATCAAGACACCCAGATGGCGGAATCGAGCGTAACCAGTTCCGTCATCGAAAACGAGCTCCCAACGTATCGTGCCATCAGTCTCCTTGCGATCGCGAGTCTTGTCTGTGGCGCCATCTCGGTCTTTTCGTTCGCGGACTCCATCTTCATAGCGGTGGCCGCTGCGGCGATCGTGCTAGGCCTTTTGGCCCATCGCTCGATCGGCCGGTTCTCCGACGTGCTGACGGGCAAGGGGATCGCCAATGCAGGCATCGCCGCTGGACTCAGCTTTGGCGTCGCTGCCGGAACGATCAACGGTGTGCAGACCTATGTACTGAACCGCGAGGCCGCCAAGTTCGCGGTGAGCTATGTCGATGTGCTCAAATCGCCCACAATTTCAGAGGTGCTCTGGTACAACCTGCACCCCGAACAGCGCCTGGTGAAGTCCGCCACCCAGGTTCTCCAGGAATACGAAGCAGCGCAAGCGCGCGAGCGTATGGCCATGGAGCAAAAGATGGGTCCAATGCTGCGGCTGCGGTCGCGGTTGCTCTCATCACCCGAACAGAAGATCCGCTTCAAATCGATTGAAAGTAGCGGCGTCGACGAAGGGCGATCGCTCGAGATCAACTACTACGCACTCGCGCTCTTTGAAATTGAAGGCCCCACTTCCAAGGACTATCCAGATCCCAAGCAGTACGCCATGGTGATTCTTAAGGCGCGTTCCAAGGGCCGGAAGTACGAATGGTGGGCAGACGACGTCATGTTCCCATATCGCCCTGCCTCCTTCGTTGCCGCCGCCAAGCCCGTCGACGACGGACATGGACACCACTGAGATCAAACCTCTATCGCCGCCATTCTCTGCGAGATCGAGCCCAGGCTTAATGACCTGTTCCGCTTATCTTTCGCTGTAGGTCGAGAAGCAGTGCTCGGTCTCCCAAAGGATCACCTCGACCACCGGCAGGCCCGATGCCTTCGCATGGTCGAAAATCAGCCTCGCAATGTTCTCCGCGGTGGGATTGACATCCATCACGAATACGCGCTCTCCGCGCTCAAGAAGAACGGGGAGTAGCGGATCGTTCCTGCAGAGCAGCATGTTGTGGTCGAGGTTTTCGTCAATCCAGCGCTGGACGCGGCTCTTGAGATCGGCGAAGTCGACCAGCATACCCCGCTCGTCGAGAGTGGTTCCCTCGAGAGTCACAATCGCTCGGCCATTGTGCCCGTGCAGATGCCGGCACTTGCCATCGTAATTCAAAAGCCGATGGCCATAGCAGAATTCGATCTCGCGAGTGACGCGATACATTGATAAGAGCTCCCTGGTTCAGCGACCTGTCTCGAGAGGATCGGCGGCATAATCGGTGCGATCCAGAACGCCCGCGACCGCAAACCCGTGGCTTCGCTCAGCGCATTTGTTGCAGCGGCCGCAATGGCGCCCGCCTTGCGGATCGATGCAGGAGAACGTCAGGTGCAAGGGCAGGTCGCGACCGAGGGCAATCACATCTTCCTTGTGTAACGCGGAGAATGGGCGGATCAATTCCGGAGAGGAACCGAGTGCGGTCGCCAGGATCGCTTCGAGCGCCTCGAAAAATCGTGGAGTACTATCGGGAAAGGGATTGGTCCCCAGACTCCCGAGCGCAAGTGCGCCACGCCCGCGTAGCTGGCACCACACCGCGGCCTTCACCACGAGTAGCAGATTCCTACCTGGAAGATAGACTGCGCCATCCTCCGACGTTGCGCCGGGGATATTGCTGCCGGTGGTGCTCCAGTGCTCGCCATACACGTCGGCGATGGGCTCATCAAGCACTACGGCGTTCTCGATGGCCGGCGAGTCCACCGCGGCGAGAAATCGCTTCAGGCACGCGAGTTCAACATCTTCCCAGCGCAGGCCCGACCGAATGAAGAGTGGGGCCACCTGCACCCCCTGGCGTGCCAGATGAACGCACAGCACCGCGCTATCGAGACCGCCGCTCACAAGCACCGCAACGCGATTCTTCGAGAGTGTCATGCGAGCGATCCGCCGAGAGTGCAAGCTCCCGGCGAAGCCTGCGCTGATCTTTCCCAGGCGCTGACTCAGCGCACGTCGGGTTATTCTAGGTCTCTGGTGAAGGGCTCGGCAACGTGCGGTCCGCGTGGGACGCAACCCATTGCAGAGCCTCATCGCGAGAAGCGAGGCGCAAGTCGAGCTGCTCGTCTCGCACCATCTCGAGAATCCGTGCGAACTGGGGACCAGGCGTGAGGCCAATGGTCATGAGATCATGCCCGGTGAGAAGCGGCGGCGGATTGATCGGGCCATAGGGCTCGTGGCGAAGATACGACTCACAGTAGTCGACGTGAGGCGCTTCCCCGAACGAAGCGAGTGCATCGGCACGTTCCAGCTCGAGCAGATCGCTCGTCGCCGGCGCCGCGAGCAACCTCTTGAGCATGGAGTGAGACACTCCACCCGCGCCCCGCAACCGCTCGTGATGCTTCACCAACCAGCCGACCTGGTCGCGTTCGGCGTTCGATAGCTTAAGCCGGCGGCAAAGCGAGTCGGTGATTCTCAGGCGCTCCAGCGCCTGGCGTGCGCTGTCATATTGATGGAATCGGAGGCGAGGCTTCTCAACATCGTGCATCAGAGCGGCGAACGCCAGTGGAAAGCTTGGCTCGCAAGGCAGGAGTTCGAGCACGCGCAGGGTGTGATCCCAGAAGTCTGCCTCCGGCATCGCGGGCAGGCCGGCGAAGACGCCTCGGAGTTCGACGAGCGGCGGCAAGATGTTCCGCAGCAGTCCAACCTCAAGCGCAAGATCGCAGGCGAAGGCACGCGAAGGATGCACCAGCATCCTCCTGAGTTCCTGAGCAATCCGTTCCGCCGAAACGGAAAGCAAACCACGGGCGCCTGCCTTGATCGCCCGGCGGGTTACAGGCTCGATCTCCAGTTCAAACCGTGCTGCCATCCGCACAGCCCGGAGTACGCGCAGATGATCTTCACGGAACCGTGCGTAGGGATCGCCGATCGCGCGGAGCACGCGATTCTTCAGGTCCTCGCGCCCCCCCACGTAGTCGATTACATGATTCTCGATCGGGTCAAGGAACATTCCATTGATGGTGAAATCGCGGCGGGCCGCGTCGATCTCCGCCGTGCCAAACTCAACCTTGCTCGGCCTACGCGCGTCTTTGTATTCGCCATCGCCGCGAAACGTGGCGATCTCCACCGCCTGGCCTTCTCGCGTGGGATCCAGTACCCGCACCACACCGAATGATGCTCCCACGGGAATCGCATGAAAGGGCAGAATCGCGAGCGCTTGATCTGGCAACGCACTCGTGGCCACGTCGTAGTCCGCGGGAGTCTCTCCGAGCAACAGGTCGCGCACGCAGCCCCCCGCCCAGAGCGCCTGAAACCCAGCCGCACGGAGCCGCTTCACAACCTCGAGCGCAAAGTCGCGCGACCGCGACTCACCCATGTCCTTCGCCCCCGGCCTCTTCGATCTCAACCTCTTCCCGTCCGGCAAGATTCGCAGCGCCCTCGGGTTCGACTCGGCCTGAAACCCAGATGGCAACCCGTGTGTTGCCGTAGCGCCGGACATCCCACTCTTCCAGCCGCGGCAAGATTCGCGCATCAGGCGCCCGGCCAGTCTCGAGCGCAATCGCCGAACCAGCGGGCGCAGCATCCATCAGCGTCTGCACAAGCGTATGCACCTTGCGCGGTTTGCGCTCCTGGTCGATGTATGGCGGATCGAGCAAGATCACCACCGGCTCGTCATTCTGAACCATGGGTCCCAGATCAAAACGATAGGCGTCCCCCAGCCGCACGGACGTCCTGCTCTCATATCGAAGCGTGGCGATATTTTTGTAGATCAAGCTCGCACTACCACGGTCGCGATCGATGAATACGACCCGCGCTGCTCCGCGGCTCAGCGCCTCGAGCCCGAGCGCCCCTGTGCCCGCGAAGAGATCGATCACCAGACGATCTGGCAGAAGCGGGCCGAGGATGTTAAAGAGCGCCTCGCGCACTCGGTCGCTCGTCGGCCGCACGGCCGAAGCTCCCTCGGGACCGTCGAACTTGTGGCCGCGGCGTTCCCCGGCAATGATTCGCAACATCGGACGTGCCTTCTCGAACGCGGCCGGGGCAAGAAGCAGATCAGGAGAAAGCCTGGAGCCCAGCCTTGCCGAGCCCTTCGACGAGGGCCTTCAGCTCGTCGAGCCGCTCCTTGCGGGCCACCAGGACCGCACCCTGCGATTGAACCACGACCAGGTCCTCGACTCCAAGCGCGGCAACCAGCCCGCCTTCTTCCGAAATGAAAATCGAGCCGGTCGACCCATGCGTCAGCGTACGCCCAAAGACCGCGTTTCCGGCCGAGTCGAGCTCGAGCAGTTCGGCCAGGGCGCGCCAATCTCCCACGTCACTCCACTGGTAAGGCGCTTCGATGACCTTCACATGCGCGGAACGCTCAAGCACGGCCCTGTCGATCGGGACGCGTTCGAGCTGTGGAAAGCGCTCGGCAAGCACCTGCCCGAAGCTCGGAGAATCAGCGTGCGCGAGAATGGGTGCGAGGCCCTCATGCAGCCCAGGCCGGTGTGCTTTGATCTCGTCAAGGATCGTGCGAGCGCGCCAGACGAAAATCCCAGAATTCCAGAGGAACCGCCCGGAGTCGAGGAAGCTCCGCGCCGTCTCGAGATTCGGCTTCTCGCGGAACTGGGCGACGCAACGGCCGATGCGCCCGCTCGGCATCACGAACTCGTCGCCCTGCTCGATGTAACCATAGCCGGTCTCGGGACGGGTCGGCCTGATACCGAAGGTGACAAGCGATAGCGGCTCGGCCTGAATCAGGCTGACAGCGTCTTCAACCGTCTCAAGAAATCGCGCTTGCGGCTCGATCACATGATCGGCTGGCATAACGATCATCACCGCTTCCGGGTCACGGGCCGCAACCACGCCGGCGGCCAGGCCGACACACGCGGCAGTATCGCGGGGCGCGGGCTCGGCGAGGATGTTCGCGGCCGGAACATCGGCGAGCTGGGCACGCGCGGATTCCGCCTGGTCGAGCCCCGTCACCACCAGCAATCGCGACGGATCGACCATCGGCGCGATCCGGCCCGCGGTCTGCTGGATCATCGTCGTCTCGCCGAAGAGCCGCAGGAATTGCTTGGGAGACTGCCGCCTGCTCTTGGGCCAGAAACGTGTGCCGCTGCCTCCTGCCATGATGACCGCGTACAACATCGGTCTGTTTCCTTATTCAACTCAAAAAGCAATCAACGAAGATAAACCGGACGCTCGACCACCCAACCAGGTTCGATCTTCGATTTAAGCTCAGCCGCGTCGAGCGCGAATAATGGGCTGATTTCCACGCCAAACGCGACCGAGCCGTCGCTTCGCCGGGACACAATTGCGCCCGCCTGTTCCAACCACGCGCCGAACTGGTCGCTCATGCGCTGGTGCACCGTCGCCGGCGATTCAGGGCCAACTGCGTTTTTAAGCGGCTCGAACTCACTCGCGCGATCGGTCTCCACCACCAGCGCGCGTCCGGCTTCCGGCAACGCGTCGAAGATAAACTGCTCGAATTTTACGGCGTTTGGAGCTTCGGGGCGAACTTCCACACCGCGATCGTCAACGTGCGGCGTCTTCTTGATCGCTTTATGAAATGGGAGTTGGGAATCGCGCGACAATCGTTCCAGGAACGCGACTTCCAGAATATGCACCGCAATGCTGCCCGCCCAAAGTGCGAGCGCGCCTGATGCAAGCCGGCGCGCGGCCAGCTCCGGCGTTAAGTCGGAGTATTCGATCACGCGCGGGCGCCCCCCTGCGCGTACGATCACGCCGAGCTTCTCTTCCGGCTCGAGCCGCTCAATCACCTTGAACGACATTTCTGATTCGTGCTCGCGATGCAGCCCCAGGAAGGTTGGATCGGCCACGCGTACGAGCGGGTTGTCCACCTGGAAGTAGAAAACCGTCTTGATCCCGAGTCCTTGCATCTCCTCAAGGCAGGACTCCGCACCTTCCGCCGTGCGCGAGGCCAGCGCGGCGATCACGCCGCCGTGGCCGTCCGGCGTAAGCGCAAGCTGGCTACGGGAGGCCATGAGCACCCTGCCCGTGCTCCGATCCACCGCGGGCATGCGCCCCTGCATAAAGCAACGAACGTGTTCGAGCCCGAATCGATCATGGGCCTCGAAAAAGCGAATCGTCGCCTCGTGGTTGTCGGGGCTGGTCATGATGTAGAGCGGGATCGATCTCCCGTGTCTGCGCGATAACGCGAGTACCTTTTCAGCATGAATTTGGAAAAGACTCGCGGACGAAACCGGGCCGATCGGGAATGTGCCTTTGGGCCCTTCGAAGCCCAACCGGGTTCCTGACCCACCAGCCACAAGCACAATCGCAACCTCGCCGCTGGCGAGCATATCGCCGCCGATCCCTGCGGATCGCCTGCGCAGGGCCCGCTCGCCATCGGTCTCGGGAAGTCGCACGACATCGATTGGCTCGATCTCACCTGGTTCGATGTCAAGGTCCACGTCCTCGGCATGAACCAGCCGAGTCACCAGGCCGTGAAGCCGGTCGAAGTCGACCGCCTGGATCTCGCTCAGGAGCCGTGCGCGCTCGAGCGCATCAAGCGCATCCCAGAACTGGAAGAGGTGGGACTGTCCTCGCCGCTCGAGATGTTCAAAGAGCAGGGGATCGATTTCCATCAAGGGCGAACTCCTCGTTTCGCCGGGATCGCAACATACGTGCGGAGAGATTGTTACAGAGTGTCAATCGTTCAAGAAAAATCCACCGTCAACCCATCGTACGCCAGGGCTACACCCGGCGGCAGCATGGCATTTGTGGGACCATGATCGAAACCGTGCGACAGATGCGTCAAGTAGGTTTGTCGCGGCCGAAGCTGGCGGATGATCTCAAGCGCCTGCGACAATGAAAAATGCGTGGGGTGAGGCTCCAGCCGAAGCGCATCAAGCACAAGTACGTCGAGATCCTCAAGCAAGCGAAGGCTATCGACCGGGATGGCGCTGACGTCGGTGCAGTAGGCGACGTTCCGGATACGAAATCCGAGAACCGGGAACGGGCCGTGCTCGAGTCGGATCGGCAGGATCGTCTCACCCACACTTTCAAATGGAACAGCCGGGGCGATCGGGGCGAATTCCAGCTTCGGCACGAAGCCGGAAGCCGCCTTGCCCGCATCGGCAAAGGCATAATGAAAGACTCGTCGAATGCAATCTTCCACCCACTGCTCGCAATAGATCCGCACCGGTCCGCCCAGAAAACGCGGAAAGAGCCGAGCGTCATCCAGCCCAAACAAATGATCGGCATGCGCATGCGTATAGGCAATCGCATGCACCGTCTTGACCTTGGCCCGCAAAAGCTGAATTCGCATTTCGGGGGTGGTGTCGATGAGCAGGTTGCCGTCTCGAAGTTGGAAAAGCACACTCGGACGAGTCCGCTGGTTGCGCGGATCGTCCGAGAGGCAAACAGCGCACTCGCAACCGATCATCGGCACACCGGTCGATGTTCCCGTACCCAGGAAGACCAGACGCAGGCACTCCCTCTGCTGGCTCACGGTGCAGCCCCGGTGGTCCGGGCGGATGGGAGCGGCACCTGGCGAGGACTGGCCAGGTACTCGACCAGCGAGCGGATCTCATGCTCGGAGAGTGGCTTCCAGAGATCGTCTGGCATCATGGATTGATCGCTTGCCTTGCGGTTTTCAATGTCTGCCCTGGGAATAGTAATCGTTTCCGTGGCGGTGGCCAGTGTGACCACGGCATCATCCTCGGCCTTGATCAGGCCGGTGAGCACTCGGCCGTCGGCAAGCGCCAGGACTTGCGCCTGATATTCCTTGCCTACAACCGCGCTCGGATCGAGAACGTTCGAGAGCAGGTAATCGCGGTCGGCTCGATTGGACCCGGTGATGTCCGGCCCGATTTTCCCGCCTTCGCCGAACAGCGTGTGACACTGCTGGCAGATCTTGGCGAAGACGGCTCTGCCGAGCACCGGATCGGGCGTACGCGTGGGTTTTCTGGCCAGCAGTGCTTTGAAGCGTGCGATGGTTTGGAGTCGCTCCGCGGAGCTTTTGCGCACCGTACCCCAGACCTTCGAGAGCAAGCTTTCGAGCCCGGGCTCTCCGAGATTCGCAACCTGGCGCGCGAGTTCGGCGGTGAAGTCTGCGCGGGGGATTGAACCTGCCTGGATGGCTTCGAGCAGAAGGCGGGCCGACGCCGTCCGCGCCGCGAGCGTGCCCAGCACGTCGCGCTTTTCGGCTGAACTAAGCCGAGGATAGACCCGCACCAGCATCCGATCGGCCCCGGGGTCGACGAATGCGGCCAGACCGCGAACCGCTGCGCCTCGAAGTGGAGCGTCCGCAGCGGCCTGACCGTTCTCGACCAGGTCGCGAAGCACAGTAGGAAGTTCGGGATCCTTGAGCTGCACGAGCAGTCCAAGCGACGCCTTACGCAGGTCTCCCGCCTTTGGATCAATCACAAAAGCGCGGAGTGCGCGGATCGATGCGGGATCACTGAAGCTCGCACCGAGCGACCGCGCGATGAACCTCACCCGAAGGTTAGGATCCGCGTCGAGCGTTTTCGCAACCTGCGACCATCCCTCGGGGGGCTTTGCCAGCCGCCGTCCCCTGCGCGCCTCGGCAATTCCGTCCAGAAGCGCCAACCGCCGCTGCGAATCGCCCACGCGCGCCGCCGCCTTGAGCACAAGCGCGAGCGATTCGGTCGATCCCGACCCCAGCCGCCGCGCCATGAAGGTCGTTACAAGGGGGATTCGCGACTTCTCCGCCAGCGCAAGCGCAGCGTTCGGCCTGGCCTCGGCAAGCGGTTCGGCGGCGTACCAGATCATGAGCGGCAGGTTGTGATCCTTCGCGTCCCCAGCGCGCGCGATCAACCCTTCCAGCGCGGGGACCCTGTCCACGGCGGGAATGCGCGCGAGTGCCGAGGCCAGCGCAAGTCGAACCTCCGGAGAGGCATCTTCACGCGCCATCGCCGCATAACGCTTGAGCACCTCGGGGCCGGGCTTGCCGTCCTCCGCGGCCAGCCGGATCGCCCAGCCGCGAATCGAGGGATCGGGATCGTCAAGGGCGATGCGGATCACACGCGTGCTCAAACCCGACGTGGAATGGATCGTCCAGAGCGCTCTCAGACGCACCCACGGCCGCGGCGGGAAACCCTCAATCATCTCCTCAAGCGCGTCTTCCGTCTCCTCGTTCGGCTCACGCTCCTGGAGAATCCTTCGCGCGTGCCGCGCCTTCCATTCATCCCCCGCAAGCTCAGTGACAAGATCCCGGCTCTCGGCCGTCGCAAGCGAGAGCTCTTCCTTCCGCGGCGGGCCGTAAGTGATCTTGAAGATCCGGCCGTTTGTGCGGTCATGCACGTCGACCTCGTTATGATGGCACTGATTCTTATCGTACCAGTCGAGCAAGTAAACACCGCCGTCGGGCGCCTGCTTGATGCTCACGATCTGCGACCACGAATCATTCGCCAAAAGAAAGTCGTCGGCGTGCATGCCGATGAATCCAGACCCCTGCGGCTTGAACACATCACGGTTCAAGCGCGAACCGTGGATATTGTTCATGAAGATCGAGCCACGGTATTGCTCTGGCCAATCGCCCCCCAAATAAATCATGGCGCCGGCGTGCGCATGGCCGCCTCCGGCCGAGCTCGAGCGGCCATTGCCCGCGTGAGGATTTCCCCCCAGATAGTGGCGATGATCAGCTATTGTTTTTATGTCGTCATAAGTATATTGATTGAAGTGCTGTCCGGCCTGCCGCTCGTAGCGCCCGCCCTGGATCACATAGTAAAGGTGGGGGATCACGCAGGCGGTGATGAACATACGGCCGCGTTCGTCCCAGTCCAGCCCCCAGGGGTTGGAAGTTCCGTGCGCGAAGACCTCGAACCGCTTTTTCCTGGGATGGTAGCGCCAGACGGCAGCGTTGAGTGGGATGCGTTCCTGGTCGGAAGCCCCCGGTTTGCCCACGCGTGAATGTGTAAAAACGCCATGGCAGCCATAGAGCCAGCCGTCCGGCCCCCAGGTGAAGCTGTTCAAGGTCTCGTGGGTGTCTTCCGATCCCCAGCCGTCGAGCACCACTTCCGGCGGACCGTCGGGTTTGTCGTCGCCGTCGCGATCCGGAATGAACAGGAGCTCGGGCGCCTGGCCGACCCACACTCCGCCGAATCCGACTTCGATGCCGCTCACCAGATTCAGTTTCTCGATGAAGACCTTGCGGCTGTCGAAGCGGCCATCGCCGTTCGAATCCTCGAAGATCAGGATCCGGTCGCGAGCCTGATCAGGAGCGACTTTGCGGGGGTAGGAGTATGCCTCTGCCACCCAGAGCCGGCCGCGATCGTCGATTGCCATGGCAATGGGCTGCACGACGTCGGGCTCGCCTGCGAACAGGGTTGCCTGGAAGCCCTGCGGTAGGGTCATTGCCCTGGCCGCCTCTTGCGGCCCAAGCCCCGAATGCAAAACCGGGTCGAGGTCCGCGGGCCGCCTGCGCTGGGGAATCCGCGGCGGAACATGATGCAGACGGAAGTCGTCGAAATTCACATGCCCCCATCCCGCCCGTGAGCGATCCACCAGACGTACAACCAGTTCTCGACCCTGGACCTGCCTCAGGTCGACGATGACCCGTTCCATCTCCTCGCTGTTGTCGCCCGAGGCGCGGAAGATTACCTGATCGCGATCTACCGCGACGATCTCAACGCAGGTCCCTTCGCCCGAACCGCCGCCGACCAGAAAGCTGGCAAAAGGCCTGTCTGCCCGGAACGGGCGTGAGGTGAGCGTTCCCACCGCGGCGTCGCCCTTGAGCTCGAATCCGCCCACCCAGAATCGTCCCGCGTGGCCACTCTTCATGTCGCCACGGCGACGCGAGACGAGATCTCCTTCCACGGGCTGCCCCTGAAACGCATCTCCCTCCGCGGTCCAGTCCGCGAGCGTACCGGTCTCGAAATCCAGGTTGAGCGCTCGCCCTCCGGATACGGGGAGAGTTCCCTGCGAAGGGATTTCATCGAACGCAACTGCTGCTTCGGTCCAAAGCGCCACGAGCGTGGCGACGCGGAGAACCCACGTATAAGTCATTGCTCCATCCCATCTTCTGTGGTCGGGGTGAACCTCGCTCAGCGGGCCGTGCGGCCGCTCTCTCATTATCCCCGACCGAGCGCGCAAGAAAAAGCCTGACGCACCCCGCGGATCGACCGCGCGGTCGCCAGGCGTAAGAAAACGATCGAGCCTGAAGTTTCCAGTCACTTCACGCTGATCAGGTGCTTGATTTTCGCGAACTCGCCTTCCTTGATTCCTTTGATCTTCTTGATGTCCTCGATCTCCTTGAAGGGCCGGGCGTCGATGATCGCCTGGGCCTTCACCGGTCCGATGCCGGGTAGAAGCTCGAGTTCTTCCTTGGTGGCCTTGTTGAGGTTGATGATCTTGGCGGGAGCGGCCTTGGCGACGGCCTTCTCCGCGATCATCGCTTTCCGCGCGGGGCCGCGGCCGGGAGCGGGCCTGGCGGACGCGGTCGACTTGGAAGCCGCCGCCTTGCCGGAGGGCGCCGAGCCCACAAGCACCTGATCCTTAAGTGCATTCGCGCGGGACTCGCCGATCCCCTTCACCTTGGCCAGTTCCTCGATCGATTTGATCGGCCTGGCGGCAATGATCGCCTTGGCGTGCGCGGGGCCAATCCCCGGTAAGTTCTCAAGCTCCTCCTGCGTGGCCGTGTTCAGATCAACCTTTGCTCTTGCGACAACCTTGGCTTTCGCCTTGGCCGCGGGCGCAGCGGTTTGAGCCCGCAAGTCCATCGAGCCAATCATCAGCAACGACGCAGCAGCCGCAATCGCACCGGCCGTGCGCATCAGTCGAATTCGCATGAGGACACACCTTGCCCACGAGGGCTCTGAACGTCACCAGTTCGACGTGAGATTGGTACCAACCGCAGAGTCGCCGCGGCCCAGCCGTTCACGCTCGATCGCCCGGTCGATCCGAAAATGCCAGGCGCGTGCGCGAGAGCCCTCCTCGACAGGCGCGACCAACTGAAACAGCATAACGGAACTCAACACCGTTTCCAGTCGCCTCCGCTTACTCTTGATCGCTTTTTCTTCAAAAATCCATTCGCTCGAATGCCGCCTCTCACGACTTGTCGTGACGCCCTCGCCGGTATAAGAATGGGTTTTAGTCACGTCCGATCATCGCCGCGAGACACGTCATGCGCTGGAAAGACGAAAGACGGAGCGAAAACATCGAGGATCGTCGGCAGGCTGTGCCCACGGGTATGGCGGTCGGTGGTGGAATTGGCACGATCATCCTTGTGCTGATTGCGATCTTCCTGGGTGCGGATCCGCGGCAGGTCTTGAATCTGCTCCAGGCCAATCAACCCCCTCCAGCGGCGGGCGCTAGAATGCCGGGCGCAAATGCACCGGCCAATCCCGCCGAAGATGAAAAAAAGGATTTCGTCGCGGCCGTACTGGGCGATACCGAGGACGTGTGGACCGCGATTTTTCGAGAAATGGGCATGCAGTACGAGGAGCCCAAGCTCGTCCTTTTCCGGAACGCGGTACAGACCGAGGGCTGCGGTTTTGCCAGTTCAGCGGTCGGCCCCTTCTATTGCCCAGGCGATCGTAAGGTATACATCGACCTGGGCTTTTATGATGAGCTCAAGCACAGATTCAAGGCCCCGGGTGAATTTGCGGAGGCATACGTGATTGCCCACGAAGTGGGCCACCACGTCCAGAACCTGCTGGGGATTAGCGAGCGCGTCCACGCGCTGCAGTCGCGTGCGAGCGAGGCCGAGGCAAAACAGCTTTCAGTCCGACTCGAACTTCAGGCCGACTTTCTCGCCGGCGTTTGGGCGAATCGGGCTCAGAAAATGAAACGGATTCTCGAGCCGGGCGACCTGGAGTCGGGCCTCAACGCCGCCAGTGCAATCGGGGACGACCGCATCCAGATGAAAACCCGAGGCTACGTGGTACCCGAATCGTTCACCCATGGCAGCTCCGAGCAACGCGTGCGCTGGTTCCGCCGCGGCTTCGAAACCGGCGACATGGCGCAAGGCGACACGTTCAAGGCAAAGAACTTGTGACGTGGCAGAGAAAGAAAACGCATCTCCATCTGTGAGCCAGGATTCTCTGTCCTGATCGAAAACGTTCCAGACGAGGGATCGTCCGACCCAAGGCGGAAAGGCATCACGATGTCCACACGATTCAAGGTGATCTTGCTCTTGAGTGCCGTCGGCCTGTCTGTCGCAGGAATCGCGCGGACACAAGAGCCTGCTCGAGCGCCCTCCCCGGAGGCCGGCAACGATGAAGCCGCGATCCGGCAGCACCTGCGTGGCTTCGTTGCCGCGTTCAATCGTGGAGATGCCAGGGCCCTTGCCGCCCTGTATTCCGAGGACGGCGAAGCTGTGGATTCGGAGGGCGAGACGATTCAGGGCAGGGCAGCACTCGAAGCGCATTATGCCGAGCGGTTCGCAGCCACTACCGGCCAGAAGCTCGACGCCGCGATCGAGTCGCTCAAATTCCTGGCGCCTGGAGTCGCCAGGGAGATTGGCACCACCCACCTGATCGCGAGCGACGGCAAGCCTGAGCCCGCGGCGCGGTACAGCGCAATCCTGGTCAAGCGCGACGGAGCATGGCTCCTTGCCAGCGTCCGCGAAGCCGCTGAACACACTCTCAGCGCCCACGACCACTTGAAAGAGCTGGAGTGGCTCGTCGGCGACTGGGTCGAAGAATCAAGCGATTCAGTCGTGATCACCAGTGTCGCCTGGACGCCAGACCAGAGTTTTCTGCGCAGGACCTACGAGGTCCGCATCAGCGGTAAGGCCGAGGTTTCCGGCTTCCAGATCATCGGCTGGGATCCGCTCACAAATCAATTCAAGTCCTGGCTCTTCGATTCTCA
>DAIDHX010000050.1 GCA_027451885.1 Planctomycetales bacterium | reverse complement strand
CGTTGTCACGGAAGCGACGTGGCGGTCCGGCTGGGAGCCGGGGTCGATCGTGGCCTTGCGGTCCCTGGTCGGCGTTGTCACGGAAGCGTCGTGGCGGCCCGGCTGGGCGCCGGGGTCGATCGTGGCCTTGTTCGGCGTCTCCGACATCCGCCACGCGGAACGGCCGCGGCGGCCGGTCTTCGTTTCCAGCGCGGGGGGGACGTCCTGGCCGGTCGTCGCCGCGGCGCGGGCGTGGTCCCTGGCGATCCTGATCGTCGCGTGCGTAGCGAGGACGGGCTGGCCGATCGCCGCGCGGCGGGCGATCTTCGCGCGCGTGCCGGGGCTCGCGTGGCGGCCGATCCGCGGCATGGGGGCGGTCGTCGCGCCTGGGGGATCTGCGTGGCTCTCGGCGCTCGAAGGGGGTGCGGACTTCCTCGCCAGCCGCGACCTTTTGCAAAAGCTCGATTTCCTGGCGCGAGAGCCGGCGGCTTTCGCCAACGGCGAGGCCCTTCAGCAGGATCGGGCCGACGGCGATGCGGCAGAGCGACATCACCTTGTGGCCGAGCTTGGCGAGCATGCGGCGGATCTCGCGCTTCTTGCCCTCGGCCAGCACCAGCTCGACCGTGGTGGCCTGCCCCTGCCTGCCGACGATCTTCGCCCGCTTGGCGCGGACCTTGCCGTCGGAGAGCCAGACGCCTTCGGTGAGCCGGGTGGGGAGCTCGTCGCCGGGTGAGCCCGCCACGAGCGCGCGGTAGGTTTTCTCGACGCCGAAGCGGGGGTGCGCGAGCCGGTTCGCGAGGTTGCCGTCGTTGGTCAGAATGATGAGCCCGGTGCTGTCTTCGTCGAGCCGGCCGACGCTGTAGACGCGTTCGGGCGATTCTGGGATGAGGTCGATGACGCGTGGGCGTCCGGCGGGATCGGAGTTGGTGGAGACATAGCCCTTGGGCTTGTGGACGGCGTAATAGACGGCGGATTCGCGATGGATGGGCTCACCATCGACCATGATGCGTGCGGTTGCGGCGTCGACCCGGGTGCCGAGCTCGCGAACGACTGCGCCGTCGACCTCGACGCGGCCCTTGAGGATGAGCTCCTCGCAGGCTCTGCGTGAGCCGAGGCCAGCGCGTGCGAGCACTTTCTGCAAGCGTTCGGGCCCGTTCTCGGCCGCGGTGGACTCCTCGGACTGCCGCGCCCGGGGGGTGGGGCGTTCCGCGCCTTCTTCGCGCCTGGGCCGCGAGGTAGGTCTGCCCTCGCCAGGGCCAAAACGCTTGCGCCCGGGACCGGAATCACGGGACGAATGGGGACCAAATTTACGCGGACGCGGACCGGGCATGGAGTGGTTCCGTGGAAAGGCCGCCAGAGTGGCGTGACTGGCCTTGAAGAAAAACCGGATCCTCACCAGGCCACCAGAAATCGTACCGTGCAAGGAGTTTTTTCGCCAGTCGACGGGGGTGACGATCACGTGTCCGAGCCGTTCCAGCGGCTGCCGTAAACCACGTGGAGCGTTATTGTATCGTTATCGGAAAGAGACCGATTCGAGGCGCAGGACGTCCCCCGCGCGAGGGGCGGGTCCAACCTGGATCGCCACGCCCGTGATCAGGCCCTGGTAGCGGGGTTGGCGAGCCAGATCGACTGTGATGGTGTGCATCAAGCCATCGGGTTTGAGCTGGAGGGGGACGCGTGCATCGTCGTGGAATCGGCCGTCGGAGCCCTTCCACAGGAGAAAGAGCGCGCGATCGCCGCCGGAGAGAGCCGCGCGGATGGTGGCGCGTTCTGCCTGATCGGCCTGCCACCAGGCGTCTGGGCCAGTGAGCCGGCAGGCCTGTTTTTCGAGGGTGACGATCCAGGCGCCTTGGGGGATGCCGGCGTCGTGCGCGGCTTCGAGCGTCCAGTGGCGGCGGTTGTGCGTGAAATGGTCGTCGGGGCGGGGATCGGCGGGTTTTCGCGCGGCGGCCTGCGCGCGGATCTCCGCCAGGGTGCCAACGACGAGCACATAATCGTACGAGTAATCGATATTGTGATCGAGGATCTCCCTGCGCACAGGCGCGATGTAGCCGGTGGGGTCGTCCCTGGGTCCGCCCTGCCCTGGCGCGCCATGGAATCCGCCCAGAAAGTCATGAACGCCGGGGTGAATCACGCCCACGCCCGTGCCGTTGTCGTCCACGAGCGCTGCCCAGCTTTCGCTGGCGCGGAAGCGAATCCACGGCGGCCCGGAGTTCTTGAGCTCGGTGGCCGGCTGATTCTGGAACGGCTTCTCGCCCTGATAGGTGAAGAGCCGGTGGAGCTTGCCGATCGTGTACACGGCGGGCAGCTCCTGATCGTGTGGTCCATACCAGGCGTGGTCCGAGCGATGGTTGATGAGCCGGCAGCGGACCTGCGCCGAGGGGCCGTCGAGCGTGATTCGGGTCTCGAATTCGCATTCGCCCGGGACGTTGTCAAGCGCCCATTGCATGGGTTGCGAGCGAATGAAGAGCGCTCGGCCGTCGTTCTGGAATTCGAGCACCTTGCTGGGATGGCCGTAAACATCGCCGGAGCCGATCGGGTTCCAGCTCCAGTTTTTCCAGCCGGGGTGGGGCGTGCCGTAAGGGGTTGGCCCGGAGTAATACGACTGCTGGATCTGCCGGCCCAGATCGTGGGAGTTGATCAGGTTGGCGCCTTGCCTGGAAAGAGCCAGGTGCGTGATCGTGCCCCCCTGTTTCAGGTCGACGCCGATCTGGATTGTGCCGTTGTCGAGCCGGTCGCTGCGCGCCTGGGGGGGCGAAGCCGGCGCGAGGCTCGATCCGCCGAGCAGAAGGAACGACCAGAAGAGTGGCGTGATCGGCATGGCTGGCGGGCTCGAGGATGGGACGATCGATCAAGTGGGCCAGGAGCGATTCTATCGCGCGACGGTGCGCGTTTGCTGCTGCTGCTTGCCGCGAGATTGGTGCGCGAGCGGCGCGGATCGGCCTGGGAAGGCGTGGCGCTCAGGGCAGAAAGGGAGCCGGGCTGCCGTCGATGGTGGTCTGGTAATGCAGCGGTTCGATGACGTGAGGATTGGCGCCGTCGATTTCCATGATCCAGACGGGGCGTTTGTCAGCCTTGTGCTCGCGGTAAGTGCGTGAGCTGGTGGCGCCGTCGCGCCAGTAGACTTCGTCGCAGAATCGAAAGGAGACGAAGCGGCCGTCGCTGGAGACGCGTGGCGAGGTCGCCGCGCCTCCCAGCCGGGTGAGCTGCCGGCGCTCGCCGCTGTCGGGGGATTGCGAGAAGAGCTCAAGGCCGTTGCCCACCCGGCCGGCGTGGATCACGCCGCGGCCATCGGGCGTCCAGACCGGGTGCAATCCTCCCCAGGGGTTACCCTCGGTTGTGAGCTGCCGCGCCAGGGCGGTCTCCGAGTCCATCACGAACAGGTGGTGCCCATCGGCGAGGACCCGGGCGAACGCGATTCGCGATCCATCGGGCGAGACGGCGGGATCGATCCCCTGGCCGACGACGGCGAACCCGCTGCCATCGGGGTGGATGCGGCACATGCGCGGAGGCTCCTTGCCGAACAGGCCGAAATAGATCCAGCGGCCGTCGCGCGTCCAGGTTTGCATGCCGGCCTCGACTCCAGGCCGTTCGTGGGTGAGGGGCCGCAGGTCGGAGCCGTCCTGCCGCATGATATAAAGGTTATAAGTGCCATCACGATTGGAATTGAACGTGATGAATCGGCCATCCGGGGAACACGCGGGATAACGCTCCGAGGAACGGGGCGCGCGGGTCAGGTTGCGCGCGTCGCCGGTCTGGATGTCGACGCGAAAGAGCTCGAGATCTCCCGTGCGAAACGAGGCCGCCACGACGGCGCGCGAACCTGGTTCCTGGGCGGGCGCCTGGCGGTCCCCCGCCTTGAGAAGCAGCCCGCCCGCCACGGCCAAGCACAAGCTCGCAAGTCGAAAGCAACGCATTCTGGTTTGGTCCCGCGCGGGAGGTGACTGGTTTGGGCTCGATTGTGGGATCGGCGGTCGGTATTCAGCCATCCCGAATTCCGGAAATCTATTCGCGAGTTGCGACAGCCCGTAAACTGCTTGAGATGGTGAATCGTACTCAAAACGTTGGCCTGGCGATTGGCCACGACCTGGCGTTTTATCGTGAGATACTCCGGGGCATCAAGGCGTTCTCGGAAGGCCGGCCGCGGTGGATCTTCACGCCCATTGAGCCCGAGCCGAGGGCGATCCGCACGCGGCGAGTGGAGGAGCTGGACGGCATCATCGCCCATATCTTTACCGAGGGGCTTGGCCGTGCCCTGGAGCGATCTGGGAAGCCGGTGGTGAATGTGTCCGGGGTGTTGCCGGGCTTGCCGTTTCCGCGCGTGATCGTCGATCACCAGGCTGTGGGTCGACGGGCGGCGGAACATCTGCTGGATCGAGGTCTGCTGCGGTTTGGATTCGTGGGCTATGACACGCACGAGTTCTCGGTGGAGCGTGAGCGTGGCTTTCGCGCGGAGATTGAGAGTCGAGGCGGACGGCTTTCGATCCACCGGGCGCCTGCGCGAACGGAGCGAGACCTGGGCGGGCACTGGCGGGTCGATCCTCGCCTGGAGCGCTGGCTGAGCAAGCTGGAAACACCGGTGGGGATTCTGGCCAGCCATGATCTTCAAGGGGTGCAGCTTTCGGAGGCATGCCGCCGGCTTGGCCTGGGTGTGCCCCACCAGGTTGCGATTGTGGGAGTTGACGACGACGATTTGCTGTGCGCGATGGCGAGGCCGGCGCTTTCGAGCGTGATTCTTCCCGCCCAGCGGATTGGGTACGAGGCCGCGCAGCTTCTCGACGAGCTTCTTTGCGAGGGAGCGCCCGGGCGTCCGCCGCGGACGGTGCTTTTGCCGCCGCTTGGTCTGGCGGTTCGGCCGTCGTCGGATCTGGTGGCGATCGAGGACGAGGACGTTGCGGCGGCGGTTCGATTCATCCGCGATCACGCGTTCGAGCCGATCCAGGTGGGGGACGTGGCGGGGGCGGTGTCGGTTTCGCGGCGTTCGCTGGAGCGGCGCTTTCGTGCGCGGCTGGGCCGCGGCCTGTGGGAAGAGATCCGCCGCGTCCGGATGGTGCGCGCCCGGGAGCTGCTTGCGAGCAGCGATCTGGCGATCGCCCAGATCGCCGCGCGGGCGGGATTTGGGGAATCGAAGCAGCTTGCGACCGTCTTCCGGCAAGAAACGGGGATGAGCCCGACGGAGTACCGCCAGAAGCATCGCGCGGTTCCGTAGCGTTTGTTTCACCAGTCCTTGTGATCGTCGCGTGGTGGTGCGGGGTTCGATTCGTCAGGCAAGCGGTCGCGCTGGGCGCGTGCGATGTGATCGAGAGCGTCGTTCAATCGATCTTCGGGGGGTCGAGTGCGCGGCGGCGGCGGGGTGTTTGACGACCCCCCTTGCCCGCCCCGCGGCGCGGCTGGGTTTTCGCCCGGCCTCGCCTGGCCGGAGCCGCTCCCCTTGGGCGCGGGCCTGGCTTTCGTGAGCGACTCGTCCGCGGTGGGATTCGGCTCGTCCGCGGGCTGCGTTCGAGCCTGTTTCGCCTGCTCCTGGGGCGGCTGCTCGGCGTTGGACGGCGTTTCGGATCGCGATTTCGCATGCTCGACCGCGAATGCCCGGTTCGCCGCGGCGTCGCGCTTCACGCGGTCGAGCCCGGGGGCGGAAACCCGCGCGCCCAGGCACGAATCATAAAACTGGATCGCCCCTTCCAGGTCGCCGAGTGCGAGCACGGTGTTGCCGAGCGCGTAGTCGATCTTGACCTGGAGCGCGGGGCCTGCGCTGGCCCGGGCCTTGAGATAGCCGGCGAACGCGTCCTGGTAGCGGCCGAGCTCGAAAAGCGCGGCTGCGCGATCATAATGCGCCACGGGTTCTTTGGGGGCTGCCTCGACGGCGAGTGAGAATGCTTCAAGCGCTTGCTCGAATTCGCGTTTTTTGAAGTGATCGAGCCCGCGGGCGATATTGCGCGCGGCGGAGCGATCGCTGGGAGCAGCGCCTGGGGTTGCGAGCGTGGTGGCGATCGCGAGCAGCGCGGCGGCCGCGGCGGCGGGTTGGGTGGCGCGAAGGGTGCGTGTCCGCGGGCGCCGTTTCCAGCCCCAGTTCCATGATCCCGCGGCCGCGAGCGCGAGCGCCCCGCCCAGGAACGGCGCCTGCCAGTCGGCGCGGCGGAGCGGAGAAATCGGCGCCCGCTTCCGCGCCGCGGGCTCGATGCGCGAGACGTAAAGCGCGCCCAGATCGGCCCGGCTCAGTCCGAGCGCGACGAACGTTCCGCCGGTCGATGCCGCGAGCTCCTTGAGCGTGCTGTCGACGCGCCTGGAAAGAACGGTCTGGCCCTCGTATGTGAGTGCGTGTGCACCCGACGGCGAGGGGAGCGTGCGCCCGACCTGGTCGTCGCCAAGCGCGATCGTGTGCACGGCGATGCCGCGCTCCTTGAGCGATCTGGCGGCGTTCTGCCAGCGTTCGGCGTGATCCTCGCCGTCGGAAAAGAGCAC
Organism: Planctomycetales bacterium; assembly: GCA_027451885.1. Classification (GTDB taxonomy): domain Bacteria; phylum Planctomycetota; class Planctomycetia; order Isosphaerales; family Isosphaeraceae; genus JAKBAP01. The sequence continues at coordinate 14,504 of DAIDHX010000050.1, read as the reverse complement.
GATGGCCTGCCCGGCCGAGGGGCCGCCGGCGTCGAGAAGCTCGGTGGCGGCCTCGAGCGCGGCGGCGAGGTCGGTGCCGCCCGGCCGCACGTTGCCCGGCGTGAGCGTGCGCAGAACCTGCGATACCGCGCCCAGGTTTTCGGTGAGTGGGCAGCGCGGCACGCCCTTGCCCGCGAACGCGACGACGCCCGCGCGGCTCGATCGATCGAGTGCGAGCGCGCGTACCAGGCTCTCGGCGGCGTCGACCGCCGCGCCCAGGCGGTTGGGGATCGCGTCGTCGGCGGCCATGCTCAGGCTGACATCGAGGGCCAGGATCACGTCGCGCCCGCGTGTGGAGGCGTGCTCCGTGCGTGTTACCACCTGGGGCCGAGCCGCGGCCACGCTGGCTGCCGCCGCGGCCAGGATCAGGAGCCAGGCGCCGCGCGTCCGCGGCTGCTCCGCCAGGCGAAGCGCGCGGGCCATGCGCAGCGTGACCGCACGCCCCCAGAGCGCCCAGAGGCCGAGCGCCAGGCAGGCCACCAGCAGCCAGAGTCGTTGCGGATTGGCGAAGGTTAGCGGCATGGCAGGTTATTGACCTGGTTTTTGCAGTTTGTCGAGAATCGCCCGCGCCTGGTGCGTTCGCCCCGCGGCAAGATCATCGCGCGCCTGGTCGAGCAGGCGCGCCTGCCCGGCGCGCGCCTTTGATTGTCGCCGCAGTGAATGGAGCACGAAGGCCAGCCGGAGATCCTCCGCCCGCGCTCCGAATGCGGGATCGATCCACTTTCGCACCAGGCGCTGGGTGGCTGCGAGATCGCGATAACCGAATTCAACCGATGGCTCGATGATCGTGCCTTCGCCCCAGTCGTTCCAGGTGACGATCTGGATGCAGGGTGCGCCGCTCTTGAGCGCCCGCGAAAGGGTCGATTCGTAGGTCTTGCCGTCGTCGTCCGCGATCTGACCGTAGCTGGCGTGAACCTTTGCCTGCGCGTAGATGTCATGAAATCGTGGGAACGCGGCTGGCATGCACAGCCGCCAGGCCTGGGAATCGGCCGCGAAGCGCTCGAGCCGGGCGAGCCCCTCCGGCGGCACGGGCCAGTCGAAGGCTCCATCGGCGGCGGCGCGTTTGCGGTGCTCCGAAAGATAGATCGGCGCGTTCTTGCCCCGCGGCAGGATCGCGGTCCATTCATCGTCTGTCAGCCCGCTCGAACCAAAAGAAAGCAAGAGCGGGCGGCCTTCGAGCCGCAGATACGCCGGCTCGCGGAACCAGTTTTGCTGGAGCCACGCCAGTGTTTCACGGCCGTGGGATGTGCGGGCGTCGCGCGCGACGAGCCCCGCTTCCACCAGCCTGGGGATCGTCTGGTCTTCATAACAAACCGCGATCCTGAGCCCGATTTTGGCGGCGAGCGGGAAGAGCGCGGCGGTATTGGCGTGAATGAGCGGGTAATCAAAAAGCCGCGATCGGCCGTACCAGTCAACCACGATGCCGTCGATGCCCGCGAGCTTCATCAGGAGGAAGTGATATTCGACGACGTCCGGGTCGCTGGAATCGTAAGGACCGATGAGGGGGTGGTAATGCGATGCAAGCGAGCGCTGGCCGTTCTGGAATTGATCGGGGTTGTAGGCGTTCATCGTCCAGTGCCAGCCCCAGCCGGGTGCGACGGGTTTGGCCGCGAACCAGGTCATGTAATGTACGAGGACGAGCGGGCGCGGGGCTGGGGTTTGATTGCGAGTGGGCTCGGCGGCGTGCGTTGCGGGCGCGGTGGTCGAGCCGAGGGTGCAGGCGCACGCGGCGTAAACGAGCCTGCGCAGGCAGGCAGGCATCCGGTGGGCGAGCGCGCGGCTCTGGTGGGGTGCGCGATGGTTCATGGGATGCGCCTCAGCCGGCCCTGCGAGCACAGCAGATCGAGCCCGAGCAGCACCACGGCCGCGAACGCCAGGACCGGGTAATGTTCGTTGTAGCGTGTGAGGATGCGGCCTTGGACGGGGCTTTTTTCGAGGGTGTCGATGGTTTTGAATACCTGCTCGAGCGCGCGCAGGTCGCCTGAGGCGAAGGCGCGTCCGCCTGTGAGGTTTGCCATGTGCTCGAGCAGGGGCATGTTGGGTCCGTCGCTTCTGCGAGCGTCAGCGGGTTCGTCGGAAGGGGGCTCGAGCAGCCGCGCGCGATCGAAGGAGCCGATCGCCACCGCGTAGAGGGTGACGCCCAGGTCGCGCGCGAGCGCGGCGGATTCCAGGGGGTCGAGGGGATTGGGCACGGCGGGATCGTTGTTGCCGTCGGTGAGCAGCACGAGCACTTTTTTGCGCGGCGACGACTCGCGCAGGGCGTTGAGCCCCACGGCGACGGCATCGCCGATGTTGGTGCCGTCGTCTCCGGGCCGGGCCGGCTTGATCCCCGCGCCCAGCTCGAGCAGAAGCGCGTGGTCGAGCGTGAGCGGACAGACGAGGTCAGGATAGTTGGCGAAGGCGATGAGGCCGATGAGATCGTCCGCCCGGGCGGAGACGAATTCGGCGAAGGTTCGCCTGGCGGCTTCGAGCCGTTCGATGGGGTCGAGGCCGGGGCGAACAGGGAAGTCGCGGGTGGTCATGCTTGAGCTGTGGTCGAGCACGACGGCGATGGCCACGCCTTGACCGGCGATGCGGAATTCGCCGCCGATGGTGCGCGGGCGTGCCAGCCCCACGGCGAGCGCGGCGATGGCGAGCATCCGGGCTAGCAAGGGAAAAGAGGCGAGCCAGGTCCAGCCGAAGCGGGGCTTGCGGCGAAAGCCCTCGAGTGAGGGCCATGCGAGCCGGGGCCGAAATTGAGCGAAGACAAGCGGCAAGGCGGCGAGCACGATCAGCCAGAGAAAACCGGGGTGAGCAAACGCCATGGGCTCTGGACTCGGGTTGGGACGGCTCAGGTGGACCTGCGCGAAAGCGCCCGCCGGGCCTCGAGCGCCCGCGCCAGGGCGCGATCGGCATCGGGATCGAGCACGGTCAGATGCCCCATTTTACGGCCGGGGGCGGGCGTTCGCTTGCCGTAAAGATGGAGCGAAACGGCGGGGTCAGCGCCCAGCGCGGCGGCCCAGTCGGGCTTGCCGCCGGCCTCGATCCAGAGATCGCCGAGCAGGTTGACCATGGCCGCGGGCGAGACCAGGGCGCTTGAGCCGAGCGGCAAACCCGCGAGGGCGCGGACCTGCTGCTCGAACTGGCTGCACTCGCTGGCCTCGATCGTGAGGTGCCCCGAATTATGGGGCCTGGGCGCGATTTCGTTGACCAGGAGCCGGCCGTCGCGGGTGAGGAAGAACTCGACGGTGAGCACGCCGACGGCCTCGAGCGCCTGGGCGATCGCCAGGGCGAGCGTGCGGGCCTCGAGCGCGACGATCGGGCCGACGGGCGCGGGGCTCACGGTGGAATCGAGGATATGGCGGCTGTGCTGGTTGAGCGCGACGGGATAGGCCACCGCCTGGCCGTCGCTGCCGCGCGCGACCACGGTGGAGAGCTCGGCGGCGAACTCCACCCATCCCTCGGCCACGCAGGGGACATTGCCAAGCGCGCGATAGCCCGCGCGTGCCTGGTCGAGGGTTTCAACGCGGATTTGCCCCTTGCCGTCGTAGCCGGAATCGGCGGTCTTGAGGATCACGGGGGAGCCGAGTTGGGCGATGGCGGTCTCGAGCTCCGCGGTGTTGCACACCGGGCGCCAGGGTGCGTGGGGAATGGCGTGCCGCGCCAGAAAGCGCTTTTCGCGCAGGCGATTTTGCGTGATCCAGAGCGTGCGCCAGCCGGGCCGCGTGGGGCGCGATTGCGCGCACCAGCGAATGGCCGCGGCGGAGACGTTCTCGAACTCGACGGTGATCGCCTGGGCTCTGGACGCGAAGGAGCGCAAGGCGGGGAGATGATCAGGCAGGCCGACGACGTGCCAGCTTGCAACCTGGGCGGCGGGTGTCTCGGATGTCGCGGCCAGGACGCCGGCGTCGAAACCCATGCGCTGGGCCGCCTGGATGAACATGCGGCCGAGCTGCCCGCCGCCGATGACCCCGAGCGCGGCCGGCGGCGTCAGGATCGCGGCTGGCGCTTCGGGCCGGGTGCTGGTCCGCGTCATGATGGGAACTCCAGCACGGCGTCGGTCTGCCGCTTGCGATACGCGGCGAGCGCCCGCGCGATCGCGGCGTCCTTCCGCGCCAGGATCGCGCCCGCCAGGAGCGCGGCGTTGACAGCGCCCGCCTCGCCGATCGCCAGTGTGCCCACCGGGATGCCCTTCGGCATCTGCACAATCGAGAGCAGCGAATCGACTCCGCGGAGCATCTTGCTCTCGATTGGGACGCCCAGCACCGGCAACAGCGAGACCGAGGCGAGCATCCCCGGCAGATGCGCAGCGCCCCCTGCTCCGGCGATCAACACCTCGATCCCCCGGGCCTCCGCCCCCTTGCCATATTCGAACAACCGGTCCGGCGTGCGATGCGCGGACACGATGCGCGACTCATGCGCGATGCCCAGCTCGGACAGAGTCTCCGACGCGAGCCGCATGGTCGCCCAGTCCGACTGGCTCCCCATCACCACCCCAACCCTGGGCGCCTGTGTCTTCGTTGCCATGCCCCGCCACTTGCCTGCGTTTGAGATCCCAATTCACGCCCCTCGCACCGCTCGCCAGGGATCACAGACTCTCATGGTACCGGGTTTTGAACCCGGCGGCAGGGGGAACGCACTGTATAGCGCGGCCTTCCCAGATTTGGCATCGGTTGAAGCAAATCCACGCCTTCAGGAACGATGCATGCCATTTTGTGCAGAGAACCGTTGTAACACGTCAGGCCGACGAGTAGGATTCGAATTGATTCGGAGGTATCTGTGCTAAGCAGCCCAGATGCTTGGCGGTGTCGGAGTCCTTTTCCGTGACAATGTCGTCGCATCCGATTTCCCTGAGTTGACGACCGCTGAATCACGAGACCGTCGTCCTCGCGGGATGAGGTATCGAGGGAGCTTGACGTGGTTATGGAGCTTTTGACGTCGAATGTCCGTTCTTCATACCTCAATCGGATCCTCGCCGATATTGAACGCGCAGAACACTTCATCCTGGTCACAGCCTTCGCGACAGCGGATGGGATCGAGTTACTAGAACCCTCGATGAGGCGTTGTCTTGGTAATGGCAACCAGGGCACGCTAATCCTCGCTCTCGACAGGCAACACTTCAACGCAGCGGATGTCTTCCGAAAACTGGCTGAAATCGCTGATGAGTTTCCCCAGAGACTCTCGATACGAATCGTTCGCGAGGAGGCCAGCCTGCTTCATGCTAAGGCGATCTTTACGAAGTTGTCGGGTGGAGGAGCAACGCTAATCGTGGGGTCGGCTAACCTGACGGACAAGGCATTCAGCCGAAATCACGAGCTTGGGATCTGGGTCGACCTGCTTGGCAAGCCCGATGTTGTACGGGCCTTTGAGTCCTTTGCTCAGAGGATCGGAGGGAGCTGTTACGACGCCGCGCACTTGCGCCGGCTTGCCGACAAACTCGCGGGGATCGCGCCGAGGTCTGGGTCCATGGGTTCTACTGCGGAACTTGGCCCAAATCCGGATCCATCGCCTCCAGCAGCGGCCCCAGTGAGCTCTCCGTCGGTACCAGTCGAAGAGTTTGTGGGTGATTGGCTCAACGCCGGCTGGACAATCGGGAGAGGACGACGCGGTCTCGATGTCCTCGTCATGCGGACTCCGATCGATCAGCTCCGAAATCAGGGGCTGGTTCAACCAAAGTCCACGAAGAGGATCGCAGCCGCCGTGAATGCGGTTTTTACCGCCGCTTATGGTATCCATTTGCTGCCCGAGGACGAAGACAAACGAATTCGAAAGGAAGCGAGGCGCGTCCAGGACACGATCGCGAAGGTGACTCTGAATCTCCCTTGCTTCGGCCTTTGGATTCCGAAAACTTACTGGGAAGTTTTCCAGGAGGCTCTTAACGTGCTTGCTCGGGAGGGGATCTCCCCGGACGACATTATTGCAGCAGCGAATAGCCAGCGCGAGATTCTAGGCGGCGAGGGGCTCTATCATCAGATCGACGCGATCGTGCAGGACCTGACGAAGCACAACTTGATTATACCTGGAAAAGAAAATGAGCTCCGTCGAGAGTTGCACGATTACTTCTCTACGCAGCTAGAACAAAGGTCCCCTGAAGTGCTTGCCAGGGTCCTGGGGTTCCGCACGCAGAGACAGGGATTGACTTCGGACGTCGACCAAGAAGTGCTCGCACGCGCTTTTTTCGTCGATCTCATACATGCGACATTTGCAAAGACCTTCACAACCGGCTCGTGGCCGCACAAATTCAAATCATACGTGGCCCGCACCCTGGCTCGAAAAATCGCCAAGAATACCGTTGGGAACCAGATGCCCAGTGCATCGCTAGCCTTCAGCCTTGTGGATCGAGCCACGATGTGGGAGGACTTCAGGCTTCCGTTGAAGGATGTAGTTGATCAGTTTAATGGGATCCTCGGCGAGGTGGATGACTTTAATCCCCCGAAGCTTAGCGAGATTCTCCGTAGCGGATCGAACTCCGGTGGAGAAAGCGATGGCGAATGACTTTAGCGACGCCGCGGATAGGTTGAAGGCCGAAGTCGCTGCTAACGGCGGTTTTCTGACACTGGAAAAACGAGAATTGCGGGAAAGGTTCGACATCGGGAAGCTTGGCGAGGTGGTGACGGAACGTCTGATTAGTTGCCTGGAGAAAAGGGGCTTGAAGGCTAACCCGCGTCCGAACGCCGACTGCACCTTGATCAGAGTCTATGACTTGGGGACACACATCGGCTCGATCGCGCGTGCCGTGATCGAGCCTGATGGCTATCCCGAGACTCCGCTGCGCGAGGCGACTCGTTTGCATCGTCGCGCGGAACATGCAAGGAAGCGTGAATCCGAACGTGTTCCCTGGCTGACCGGTTTTGGGATATTTCTTCAGTTCCTCTCGGGGCGGAATCCGGACGACTGGGAGCGAGTCGACGACGACTTGACCCCCCAGGACGTGCTCGTTTCCCTGGCTGACAGTCTGCAACTCCCAGGACGGTGGGCGGGCGATCACCAATTTCGCGCGATCGCTTCGAATGTCTCGTTGTTACATCCGCGCTTCAATTGTATTCAACGCCTTCCGGAGCCCCTCGCCTCGACATTTGATCAAGCTCGCAAAAGCCAGGCCAAGTATTACGACACGCTCCTGCGTGAGGCGGCACTATACCTACTCGAGGGTGACCAAATTCCGAGCGGCGACGTGGACATGGGCAACCATGGCCTGCGATTTCGGAGAGAGATCCAGGGAGAACTAAGATGAGCGAACTAAAGCCAGGCGACCGAGTGATCCATGTGAGTGACCCGTCCCTTGGAGTGGGTGTGGTTAAGCTTGTCGATCGGGTTGCGGGCTCGCTGAGCATTTTTGTGCAGTGGGCCGCAGACACGAATCTAACGAGTTATACCGAAGCCCAGCTTTCTCCAGTCCCGGATCTGCCCGGACTCCTAGAGCAAGTGGGACCGGGGCTAGCCACGCCCTTTCAACTTCGTCTCCTGGGAAGATGGTTTGAAGCGCGTCACGAAAAAACCGGAGAGATCACTAACCAACCATTTGATATGTTGCCCCATCAAGTCGTGGTGACCCATCGCGTCATCGCCAGCCCTCCCGCGCCTGACGGTGGACGACATTGGCTAATTGCTGACGACGTCGGTTTGGGCAAGACGATTGAGGCCGGGATGATCCTCGAGGTCATGAGGCATCGGGCCGGAGGCTCGTTACGCTGCTTGATTGTCGCACCCGCCGGCCTGACAGAGCAGTGGAGAGTTGAGCTGACCGAGAGATTCGGCCGCGTGTTCGAGCATTTTGATCCCAAGAATATCAATAAGCTCGAAACTTTTGATCAAATGATTGCCTCGATCGATACATTGAAACTGAAGGGGAATAAGGAGGCTCTGCTTCAGGCGAGCTCTTGGGACCTGGTGATCTTCGATGAGGCGCACCATCTGACGAAGCCCGGCGTCCAATCCTATGACCTCGCAAGAGATCTGAGAGAACGCAAAAAGGCCAAGAACACGTTGCTCCTTACCGCGACCCCTCATTCCGGTAACCATGAGCACTTTAGCAACATGCTCCACCTGCTCAGGCCTGACCTTATCACAAAGCCATCGCGAAAAAAAGTGGAGCCCACCGATGTTGCACTTGATCAGATGATCATTCGCAATCGCAAGCATGTCGTCACAGACTCAAAGGGAGAGAGGATATTCCATGGGATCGGCGATACTAAGATCTTTTCGATCACTCCAAGCGAGGCGGAGATTGAATTCGCGTCGAAGGTCAAGGACTACCTGAAATACGGATATGAGGAGGGCGAGAAGCTCGGCAAACAAGCGCGGTCGGCGGTGGGCTTTTTGATGACGACCTTCGGGAAGCTCATGTCTTCCTCTCGGGAGGCGCTCAAATCGGCGCTCGAGCGTCGTTCGAAGGTTCTCGCCGGCGCCCTCGATGACGACGAAGGCCACGAATCGCCTTGGGACGAGGATGCGACCGCATCCATGGGCTTGGGACTGACCAAGGGTAGCAATACGAAGAGCTGGATTCGAGGCGAAAAGGACAAGGTCGACGCGCTGATTAAGAAGCTCAACACGCTACCTGGTCCGGACTCAAAACTTCATGGCTTTCTTGAAGGGCTGAAAAAACTAGCCAAAGAGGAACCCTCGGTCAAGATCCTAATCTTTACCGAGTATCGCGCGACCCAGGATGTAGTTGTGCGCGCGATCGAGGAGGAATTTGGCACGTCGAGCGTCGCCATGATCCACGGATCGATGAAGCACGATGATCGAAAGCGCGTTGTAAAGGATTTTAACGAAAGAGAGTCACCCAGGTTCCTCGTTTCAACCGCCGCGGGTGGCGAGGGCCTCAATATGCAATATCGTTGTTTCACGATCGTGAACTACGATATGCCGTGGAATCCAAATGTGCTTCAGCAGCGTATCGGTCGGGTGTACAGGTATGGGCAGAAGCATCCGGTCATCGTCTTCAATTTGAAAGTCGAGACGGACAGCGACGCCTACACCGATAACCGTGTCTATCAATATCTTGAAAGAAAACTCAACGACGTCGTGGAGATCCTCAAGGCGGCGACAAACGAAAAGCCAGAAGATTTGATCGGAGACGTACTCGGCCAGGCCGCACAGGTTGGCCTCTCCCTCGAGCAACTTCACAAACAAGGGGTTGAGCAGGGAGAGAAAAAAGTCGAGGCCACGATCAACGAGAAGGCAAAGCATCTCCAGGAAATCCTAAGTAATCGCGAGATGACCGAATTATTCGCGAGGCTGCCTCGCTTCAACCTTGAGGATTACAAGCGAGTCGAGTCGCGAGTTACAAATGAGCAACTGGCCTTCTTCGTACGGCAGTATTGTGAACACCAGCGGCTTGGATACCGTGACGAGATTAAGGACCGATTTTCGTTCTCAGCCTCGGATCATCTTGTGCAATTGATCGACGCGAAACGGAAGAGCGATCCGTACGCGGTGACGGGAACGCTGGCGGCCGAAAAGATATCAAATGCAACTGTTGTAAGAGAAGAAGGGCAGAAGGGCGCAAGGCTCTTACGGTTCGGAGATCCAGTCTTTGAAGCAATGGTGCGCCACGTCCAGTTTCGAGACTTTTCGAGCGTAGCTTCCCTGGATTTCCCTTCCGCCTCACTCGATTGGGAGCCGTCGACACAGGGGGTATGGATGCTCTTTGAGTTGCAGGTTGCGAGGACGGAGGGGAAAAAGGCGTTGATTCTCAGGAGAGAACTGGCCTCTTTCGTGGTTCCGGAAGGGGCGACTGAGGCGCGTGAGATTTGCGAGTTAATTGAGCGTGTGATAGAGGCAGTACCGGGTCCTCCCCGTCCACGCTCGGACGAGGCGCGTCGTGCCTTTGAACTCGGGCGCGCGGCAGCGTCCGACCGGCTCTCGAGCCTTCGTAAAGAGGTGGTAGCCGAGTATCCAATCGGAGAGGAGCTGATCCAACCGGTACCTATTACAGAATTCGCTCTGGCCTGGATTCGTGCCACGTGAATCCTGGTCGCGAGAGTCGTATCCTCGGGCGGACCTTGGCCATCGCGGCGGACGGGAAGTGAATCATGGGGAGCGACTGGGCAGGCTAAAGGATCCCGCGTTTCCTCTTCCATACCTTCTCAGGGGGGCTCTGTACCGAGCTTTTTTCGCCCATTGGCCAAGGGGATTGCGATCGAAGGAGGCTTGACGGCCGCCGCGATTTCTCCCGACGACTATCACGGGCTCCTCGCGCATGAGCTTCGAGATCCTGAAAACACCTACTCCGCAAACACAGCCCACTCTGTCGAACTTGATCCTTTTGGCGACGAAGTCCCCATGGCACTCATCCCTTAGGGAGCGAATCGAACCGCACACGATTTGGGTGTTTTATTGGGATTTTAGTCTTCACCTGCTACGTGTCTCGTGTGCGATCAACTTCTGCCGCGGCGGCGCCCGGCTGCCTTGTGCTGGTCAGGGGCTGTGAGACTGCTTGACGATCGGATCGCGTGTGCGGCACCATCGAGAAGACGGAGCAAACCTGTTCGGAGAAGGTGATTCACGAGCCAGGGAGGATCCGATCGATGCCCGTTGCCAGGCGGTTCGATGCGCGGCTCCTGAGCCCGGCCGAGCTTGCGCCAGGCCATCCGGATCTGCGCGTGGTCGGTGTGTTCAACCCAGCGGCGGCCGTGGTGGATGATGAGGTCGTGCTGCTGGTGCGGGTGGCAGAGGCGCCCCGCGAGCGCAGGGAGGGCTGGCTTGGCCTGCCGCGGTTCGACGCCGACAGGGGCGTCGTGATCGACTGGGTGCGCGAACAGGACCATGACCGGTTCGACCCGCGCCTGGTTCGAAGATTGAGCGACGGCCAGGCGCGGTTGACGTTTCTTTCGCACCTGCGGGTGGTGCGGCTGGGGGACGGGCGCGGCGTGCGCTCGATCGATGAGGCGCGGTTCGAGCCGGCGTCGATCCTGGAGGAGTACGGCGTCGAGGATCCGAGGATCACGCGGATCGACGGCCGGTATTACATCACGTACGTCGCGGTTTCACGATCTGGAATTGTGACGGCGCTGGCGTCGACGCACGATTTTCGCCGGTTCGAGCGGCACGGGGTCATCTTTTGCCCAGATAACAAGGATGTGGTGTTGTTCCCGGGCAAGGTGCGCGGGGATTACGCGGCGGTGCATCGGCCGACTTCGGGAGCGGGATTCTGCCGGCCGGAGATGTGGCTTGCGCGGTCGGCGGATCTCGTCTGCTGGGGTCGGCATGAGCGGCTTTACGGCGGCCTGGCGGAGTGGGAGGCGGATCGCGTGGGCGCGGGTCCGCCGCCGCTCGAGACGCCGGAGGGCTGGCTGTTTGTGTATCACGCGAGCGGTCCCAAGGGCCCGGGCCGTTTCGCGGGCATGTACGTGGCGGGAGCGCTCTTGCTTGATGCCGACGACCCCGCGCGGGTGCTCAGGCGAGCGCGCGAGCCGATCCTTGTGCCCGCAACCGCGGCGGAGCGAACCGGCTTCACGCCCAACGTGGTGTTCCCGACGGGGCTCGTGAGGCGCGGGGATTCGCTGCTTGTGTACTCCGGCGCGGCGGACGAGAGCACGACGGTCGCGGAGCTTGGGCTCGGCGATGTGCTCGACGCGCTTGCGCCCTGCTCGTGAGCGCCTGGACCGCGTGTGGGCCTGGACCGCGTGTGGGCCTGGACCGGCGTGTGGGCCTAGACCGGCGGGTGGGCGGCGAGCTCGATGGCCGCGGCGAGCTCAGCCGGGCGCTGACTGCCGATGAGAATGCTGCCGCCGTCGCAGAGAAAGATCCGCACACCCTGGTTGCCGCGGGCGAAGAGCGCGCGTTCGCCGCTTCGGCCTCGGCCGATGCCCCAGAAGCCGTAGTCCGCGATGGGGCGGAACGTGACCACCTCGACCCGCCGCACCGATGCGATCGGCACCGAGCGGCGATAAAGCGGCAGCCAGCCGAACCAGACGCAGACCTCGGTGGGCGTGGCGAGCGTCGTCATGTGGAACAGGATCAGCACAGTGAAGGCGCTGAAGGCGAGCCCGGCTGTGATCACAAGCCCCATTTCAAACGACCAGGAGCGCCCGCCGAGCAGCCCGAGCCCGAGCGCGAGCTCGATCAGGCCGGCGAGGGTGTAGACGCGCCAGTCGAAGTTTTGCTCCTCGCGAAAGACGACGGCGGGATGTTGCAGGGTCGCGAGGGTTGACACGTCAGGGCCCTCGCCGCTCGGAGGGCTCGGGAGCCTCGAGCGCATGGAGCAGGCGTTCAAGCGCCTGGAAACTGAAATCGGCCACGCGATCAGGCGCGACGCTCCAGAGCTGAGGGTTGAGGATCTCGAGCGAGATTCCAGCGCCGTAGCCGATTCTTTTGAGATGATCGAGCATGGGGATCAACTGGAAGTCGCCATCGCCGGGCAGGACACGATCGGAGTCGCGTGCGAGTTCGCGCGGGGTGCCGCTGACATCCGAGATCTGAACCCAGGCCAGATTCTGGGGCGTGAGATAGAAGAGGTCCTCGAACTTGCTGGGTCCTGTGTAATAGTGGAAGACGTCGAGGCAGATACCCAGGTTAGGCGCCTCGGCCTGGGCGACCAGGGCGAGCGCGGTTTCGATGCAGGAACAGACTGCGGACCCGCGCTGGAATTCGAGCGCGAGCTGGATCTGGTGCTTTGCCGCGGCCGCGGCGGCCTCGGCAAGCGATTCCGCCGCGCGGTGGAAGTCCGCGAGCGTGGCTTCGCGTGTGGCGTCCGCGGCCACGATCAGGCGAGGGATTCCCAGCTCTTCGAGCAGGGCGAGCCGGCGGCGAAAATGATCCCAGTGGACCGTGCGTTCCTGTCCCTGCGAGAGCAAGAGCCCCCCCTGAGCGGAGGCCGCGGCGAGCGTAACGCCCTGGCTGTCGAACTGCTTGCGGACCTCGGCCGCGGAGGCGTTCGCCAGGTACGTTTCGAGCTTGGTCAGCCAGATCTCCGCCGCCGGCCAGCCTGCGCGGGCAATGAGCTCCGCGTCGGACTCGAAGGGGCTGCTCAGGATCGTCGCCTGGCTGATGCACGGTGTCATGAATCGCGAATCTCGACTCGGTTTACAGGGGCCCTGGAATGCCGCGCTCGCCGCGAACCGCCATTAGCCCTCGCCGGCCTGGGCCACGCCCTCGAGCAGGTCCTCGATGGCGCGCACCACGCCCGTGCCCGGCACGCGCCACTGGCGGCAGTTGTCACGCTCGCGGATCGTCACCGTGCCGTCGGCCGCGGTCTGGCTGTCCACGGTGATGCAATAAGGCGTACCCGCCTCGTCCTGCCGCCGATACCGCCGCCCGATCGCACCCTTCTCATCGTAAAACACGTTATGCTTGCGTTTGAGATCCTGGTAGATCTTGTCGGCGATTTCGGGCATGCCGTCGCGCTTGACGAGCGGGAACACCGCCGCCTTGATGGGGGCGATGCGGGGGTGAAAGCGCATCACCGTGCGTGACTCGCCGCCGACCTCGTCCTCGGCGTAAGCCTCGCACAGGAAGGCGAGCGTGGCGCGATCGGCGCCCGCGGACGGCTCGATGACGTGCGGCGTGAAGCGCTCCTTCTTCTCCTCGTCGAAGTAGCTCAGATCCTTGCCGCTGAACTTCATGTGCTGGCCGAGGTCGTAATCGCCGCGGTGGGCGATGCCCTCGAGCTCGCTCACGCCGAAGGGGAACGAATACTCGATATCCGCGGTGGCGGTGGAATAGAACGCCAGCTCCTCGGGATCGTGATCGCGGAGCCGCAGCCTGTCGGATTTGAGCCCCAGGTTGACGTACCACTCGAAGCGCGCCTTGCGCCAGTAGGCGTACCAGTCGCTCGCGGTCTCCGGCCGGCAGAAGAATTCGATCTCCATCTGCTCGAATTCGCGGGAGCGGAACGTGAAGTTGCGCGGGTTGATCTCGTTGCGAAAGCTCTTGCCGATCTGGGCGATGCCGAAGGGGATCTTGACGCGCCCGGTGTCGACCACGTTCTTGAAATTGGCAAAGATGCCCTGCGCGGTCTCGGGGCGCAGATAGGCGATGTTGGCGTCGCTTTCGAGTGCGCCGACGTAGGTCTTGAACATGAGGTTGAAGGCGCGGGGCTCGGTGAGCGTGCCGCGCTCGTCGGTCCCCGGTCCCACGACTTTCTCGCGATCGGTCGCGCTCAGGTTGAGATAGGGGATGATCGCGGGAGGATTGACGGGCTCGCCGAACCGTTTGGCCAGCTTGGCGGCCTTTTTCTGCACGGTCTCGGCGGCTTCCTCGGCCGAAGCGCCCAGGCCGGAGAGCCAGGCCTCGGTGGGCTCGCCCTTGTGGTTCACGGCCGGGAACACGTAGGCGAACACGTAGAGCTGATCCGCGCGGTAGCGCTCCTTGGACGCCTTGCAGTCGACCATGGGGTCGGAAAAGCCGCCGACATGGCCGGACGCTTCCCAGACGCGGGGATTCATGATGATCGAGCAATCGATGCCGACCATGTCCTCGCGCCGGCGGACGTGATCGGCCCACCAGGCGTCCTTGATGTTGCGCTTGAGCTCGACGCC
>DAIDHX010000049.1 GCA_027451885.1 Planctomycetales bacterium | reverse complement strand
GCGCCCGGGCGAGCCGTGCGCGGAGGTGCTCGCTGCGGTTGAGGGTCGCGGCCGCGCGCTCGAGCGCGAGATGGCCAAGGCCAAGCGAGACCAGCGCCTCGAGCCGATCGGCGATCCGCTTCTCGAGCGCGGGTGCGTCGTCTCCCTGGCGAGACAGGGCCGTGAAGAACGCCGCGGACTCGGTGATGGGAAGCTGCGCAAGCTGTGCGATCGAGCGGCCGTTCAGCGTGGCTTCGAGCGCTTCGGGTCGGAGTCGAGTGCCGTGGCAAGCTGGGCAGGGGGTTGGTTCGTGAGAGGATCGGGGCCTGGCGCCCGGCGTGCCGCGAGCCCGGCCGGCGCCTTCGCACGCGGGGCAGGCGCCCAGGGGGCTCGTATGGCGATAGAGCGCGGGGGTTGGCGGCGGGCGATCGAGTCCGCAGCGGGCGCAGCGCCAGCCGAGGGCGTGGACCTCACGCACGTCGCCGTGCCAAAGCGCGAGTCGGCCGATACCGCGCGCGAACGCGGTCTGGAGCGCGTCGAGCCGGCGTGCCTGGGGGTCTCGGCCGCGGACCAGCCGGTCGACGATGACGTCGAAGCTGCCCGAGCGGGGATAGGCGGCTTCTGGCTGGTCCAGCCGGACGATCACGCCCTCGACGCGTGCTCGGGCGAAGCCGTCCGCCATCAGGCTGCTGGCGATCGCTTCCGGCCGGCTTTCAGGGCGGAGATCGACCGGGAACGCGATTTCATAGGCAGCCCCCTCAGGCATCGACTGGATCACCGCGGCCGCGGCCGCGAGCGAGCTTGGGCGCACGGCGTGCCCGCATCCCCGGCAAAGGACCTGGCCCCGGTGGGCGAAGAGAAGCGCAAGATCCGCCGCCACGCGTGCCAGCGTCGACAGCGTTGCGCGGGGACCGGAAGGATGGTCAGGGGCGGCGATCGCAATGCCCGGCGGGATGCCGTCAAGCTCGTCCGAGCGGGGCGGATCCACCGGCTCGAGAAACTGGCGGACGAAGGGAGAAAAGGTCTCGATATAGCGTCTGCGCCCCTCAGCGTGGAGCACCTGGAGGGCGAGCGTGCTCTTGCCCGCGCCGCTGACGCCGGCGATGGCGATCAGGCGGCCGAGCGGGAGATCGAGGTCGATCGCCCGCAGATTGTGCTCCCTGACCCCGCGCAGACGCATGAGCTCGGCCGTGCGGGGCTCCTGGGATCTCGCCACGGCGACCTCCCCTCGCAAGGGCGGCTCACCCCGCCGCGCAACACACGCTGTCAGTTCGAAAACGCGGCGAACCCCACCGATTCAGGGCTCGCCGCGTTTTGTGGACGGCTCGTGCGGAACCCGGCCTTGATCAGGGATTCGCCTTGCGCAGCGAGAACCCCGTCATCAGGAACCCATCGTCGTCCATCACGCTGTAGCTGCCGCCGAGCGACAGATACCTGGCGAAGATGGAGAAGTCCGGCATCTTCTCAGCGGGGATCAGCTTGTTGAAGAAGTCGCCCGCCCCACGCGCACCCTGCGCCGCAGTCTGGAACGCCTTCTCGAACTGGCCGCTCTTGATCAGATCGTAGGAGAGCCGGGCCTGCTCGTCGGGGCGAACAAAGGTCATGCCGCTCACCTTCTCCGGGAGCTCCTTGATGACGGTCTGGAACGCCGAGCTCTCCGCCAGAGGCGCGTCGTTCTTGCGAAGCACCTGCTCCATCATCGAGGCGTCGGTGGTGACCAGGAGCGCGTCCTTGGCAATCGCCACGACGACAGGCCCCTTGATCGCCTGCACCTGCGGCCCGCCCGCGACACCCACATTGGGCGCGTCGGGAATCTGGAACTCATAGATGGTCGTGCCCTCGAATTCACGCTTCTCAGGCGCGGCCTGCGTCATCTCGAGGATGCGGCCGAACGTGCCCTGGAACGCCTTGGCGTCCTCGAGAGCCACGGCCATCAGCACACGCTGGCTGTCTTCCTTGATGGGCTTCTTGAAGTCGGTGATCAGGGTGACGCGGTCCCCCAGCGGCCCAAAGATATCCTGCTGGAGCGAAAGCGGCTGGCCGCCATTGGGACCCACAAGCTGTTGCTCGAGAATGTTGAGCATCCCCGGCTGGAACTTGTTCACCAGATCATTGATGGCCGTGTATGCGTTATCGAGGTCGAAGCTCATGCTCTGGTACGAGGCGACAGTCGCCGGCACCCACGACTCGGGCCGCATCGAGATCGAGGGGAGCGAGAAGATCTTGAGCAGCCCGCTCACAGGCTTGGGCGCGAGCACGAAGGTCTTGGTGAGGGTGTCGTACCCGCTGCTACCCAGCGTGATGCAGCCGCCGATCGACTTGAGGCCGTCGGCCCCCATCTCATTGGCGCGGAGCTCGGTCTGCTGGGCCACGCCCTCGTCCCCGCCCGAGCTGGCGCGAATGAGAAGCTTGACCAGCTTGGCGACATCCAGGAACCAGATCGCATGGGCGTTCTGCGAATCGGTCTTGGCCTGGGTCTTCTGGAACGATTCCACGCTGGCGAGCGACTTGTCGCGCCCCTCGCGATTGCTGGCGACGTCCTTGACGATGTCGACGTCGCTGCCGATCAGGAAGAGCCCGCCGGAATTGGTCCAGACGATCGGCGGCGCAGGCGGCAGCTTGTCACCGTCTTCCTTGGCGTCCGCGGCCTTTTCCTCGGGAGGAGCGGTGTGGATGTGGATCGTCAGCCCGTTGAACGACTCAGTCGAGGTCTTGAAGCCTGCTTCCTCGGCCTTCTTGGTCGCACGGGTGAGGAGATCGAGCATCTTCTTTTCGTTGCTACCCGCGTCGGCGATCAGGATGCCGGCGACCGGGAGCTTGGGATCCTCGCGCGGAATCGCGGCCAGGGCGATCGCGCCCTGGGGCAGCTCGATGAGCTCGGCGATCGAAAGGCCGACCGATTCCTTGAACACCTTGGCCTTGTCTTCAAGCCGCTCGAGCAGCTCGTCCCGGAACTCCTTCATCGCCGGGTCGCTCCAGAGCTGGCCGTACTGGGTGGCCAGAAACGCCTTGCGGAAGGCGGAGGCGTCGGCCACCTTGACGAAGAAGACGGTGCTTTCCGGCAGCATCTTCTCCGGCGCGGTCGCGGCGATCGCTGGAGAAGGCGATCCGGCGAGCGACCACAAACCCACAATGCTTAGTAAGGCCACCCGTCGGATCGCACGCGTCGCCGCATTCATCAGGCCACACTCCCTTCGTCCTTCGATTGCCTCGACCGAAATAGGTCGAGAACATGGATTCGCCCGGCCGCACGAGCGCCCGGGCGCGTGTGCTTGTCTCTCTCTCACTGGCCCCAGGCCCGGTCCTGGACCGGGTGATTTTCCCTCATCTTGCCCGCCGTCCATGAGACCGCCATCCTAGCGTTTGGCTTCCTTTTCCGCCGTTTTTGGGGCCTCGCCATGAGCTGGTCGAACGCCAGCACGCTTCTGGACTTCCTTGATGAGCCCGGCCGGAGCGGCCGCGATCTTGCGACGGGGAGGATCAAGATAACGATATCCGCTGTTGGGATTGGACTTGTCAAAGGCGAACGCCTCACGGTGTTCGAGGAAATCCTTGACATAGGCAACCGGGATGGCGAATCCCAGGTTGTCCGCCATGGCGGCGTCAGCACCGCGGCTGGTCACGCCGATGACCTCGCCCCGCTGGTTGAAGAGCGGCCCGCCCGAATTGCCAGGATTGATCGCCGTGTCCGTTTGCAAATAAAGCTGGCCTTCCAGGCTGCGGCTGCGATTGCTCACCACTCCCTGCGAGACCGAGCGCTCAAGCCCAAACGGATTCCCCACCGCGAACACGCTGTCGCCCGCGTTCACGTCATCGCTCTTACCCAGGATGACATGTGCGGGTTTCACATCCTTGGGAAGAGGCAGCTTGAGCAACGCCAGATCGAAGAACGCGTTGATTGCCACGATCTCCACATCGTCAATCCGCCGCCGCGTGAAGCCGGACGACTCGTTGAGATAGAGGATGGCCGAGATTCGGGTCTCGCCCTCGATCACGTGCGCGTTGGTCACCGCATAGCCGTCGCGATTGACGATGAAACCCGATCCCTTGCCCGACGGCGTCTCGATTGAAATCACCGCCTCGCCGAAGCGATTGACAAGTTCCTTGACCGGAGCAGGCCGCAGGTCGCCCGTGACGTAGAAGTGGGAGGTGTCGAGCTCGGCACGCCGCGGACCTGTTCCAGCGGCTGGCTTTTCGCCCTTCATCCGAGTGCGAATCTGATCCTTGGGAATCCGCAGCAGGTCGTAGCCCAGGTCGACGTAAATCGACGAGCCACGCTCGGCCGCGACCTCGCCAACGATCTTGAGCCCATCCTTCAGGACGATCGTTTCCTCGTCCCCATGGGCCGAGCCAACCGCCGCTGCCACCACCGCGATCACGCCGAGTAGACTATTCCGCAGGTCCAAGCGCGATCTCCTCTCATGGGGACTTCGCTGGTGCGCCCTTCCCTTTTCTCGATACAAGCTCCATTCTAATAATCGTTTCGATCCTTTCAACCCTGTCCGTCTCGCGATTAATCCCCAGTTTCACGGTCGAACGGGTTTGTATAGCTTCGCTGTTTTTGCTAGATTGCCACATGCGCGAATTCTGCTTGACGGATTTTGAGAATTGTTGCTTCTAGGCGGTCTCTGAATCGTCTGGAATCGCGCATCCGGCCTGGCGAGTGAATTCCGACCATTCCTCCTGATTCTTTATCGGTTCCGATCCTTCGTGGGAGACCTTCCCGTGATCATGCGTCGCTTTCGTCCTGGAGCGCTGGGGCTGTGTCTGGCGTCGGCGGCCATGCTGAGTCTGGGTGCGGTCAGGAATTTGACCTGGGCCCAGGATGAGAAAGCGAAGGGGGCCGGCCAGGAGCAGGTGGGCGGCCAGCGCTCGCCGGTGGCGGAGCCGCAGGACTCGATCAAGCCTCCGGCCGTTCCGGAGGTCCAGCTTGTTCCAAACCTGCGCACGATCCCGGTCTCGCACGACCGGCCGCTCTTTAACGTGCAGATGGTGAATACCGCCCTGTTGCCTCGCGATCGCGAGGGGATCTGGGTGCTTGATTTTCAGTTCAAGCCGCTGCGGATGATCACGGTGGACGTACCGGGCAAGGGCCGTCGCCGGCTGCATTATCTCTATTACCGCGTGGTCAATCGCACCGCCAAGGCGCGGATGTTCGTGCCTCAGTTCGTGATGGTGAACGAGGCCGGCAAGCGGTTCGAGGATCAGGTCGTTCCTGAATCCATCCCGCTCATTCAGGCGCGTGAGGATCAAACGATCCCGGTCCTGGGTGCGGTGAACGTGATGGGGATTCTGCCGCCATCAACCAAGGCTGATGTCGACGACGCGGTCTTCGGGGTTGCCGTGTGGGATAGTTGGGACGCCCGTGCCGATCGTTTCAGCATCTATGTGCGCGGCCTTTCGGACGGCTACAAGGAAACGCCTTCACCCAGCGGCGGCAAGCCCATTGTCAAGTACAAGAGCTTGCGGATCGACTTCGTCCGCCGGGGTGATGAGCGCAACCTGAACGAGAACGAGATCGAGCTTGCCGACCCGCCTTACGAATGGGTTTACTGGTGAGCGTGATCTAGGCGTAGGGTGCGGGATCTTTGAGATTCAGCTTGTGGAATGCCTGGAGCCTTATCGTACAGGCGTCGCAGCGCCCGCAGGAAAGCCCCGCCGGCGTGGGGTCGTAACAGGTGTGGGTGAGGCCGTAATCCACGCCGAGCGACAGCCCGAGCGTGATGATCTCCTCTTTCGTCAGTTGGATGAGCGGAGCGTGGACGCGGAATTTGCCGCGGCCTTCCACTCCCGCCTGCGTGGCCAGATTGGCGAGCATCTCAAAGGCATTCAGGAACTCGGGCCGGCAATCGGGGTACCCTGAATAGTCGACGCAGTTGACGCCCAGCGCGATGTCGAACGCCCCCAGAGTCTCCGCCCATGCGAGCGCCAGGGAAAGCAGCACGGTGTTTCGCGCGGGGACATACGTGACGGGAATGCCGTGAGCGATGGCCTCCGCCGGGCGATCCTTGGGGACCTCGATCTCGGCCGTGAGCGCGCTTGAGCCGAAGGCCCGCAGGTCGATCGCCAGCTCGACGTGCCTTGCAACCTGGAACGCCCGCGCGACCTTGCGGGCAGCCTCGAGTTCGAACGCGTGCCGCTGGCCATAATTGATGGTCAGGGCGCACAACTCAAACCCTTCTTTTGCAGCCCAGGCGAGCACGGTCGACGAGTCCAGGCCGCCGGAGAGAAGTACCACCGCGGGTTTCCGAGCCGTCATCCGGTTATTCCTTGTGCGGTCGCCGTCTGGGTCGCAAAGCCTGAAACCTCTCTTGTGGAGAGGCGTGTCCGGTCGATATTCTTGGGTCTTGCAGGTGCAAGATCAATGCAGTGAGGTTTGGGATTTATGGCACATAAAAAGGGACAGGGGTCGAGCCGCAACGGTCGCGATTCGAATCCCAAGATGCTGGGCATCAAGGTTTTTGGCGGCCAGTACGCACAGCCTGGTTCGATTTTATGCCGGCAGAACGGGACCAAGTGGCGTCCTGGCAAGAATGTCGGCGTGGGTCGGGACTGGACGATCTTCTCGCTCATCGAGGGGAAGGTGCTGTTCGACCAGGCTGGCCGTCGGATCAACGTTCTTCCCCTGGAAACCCAGAGCTAGGGGTAAGCCAGCACGGGTGGTCGCGTAGAACCGAACCGCCCGCGTGCGGAGGGTTCTGTGTTCGTCGATCGCGTGACGTTGTTCGTGCAGGGCGGTTCCGGGGGCGATGGCTGTCTCAGCTTCAGGCGTGAAAAGTACGCGCCTCGGGGCGGCCCCAACGGCGGTGACGGCGGCAAGGGGGGCGATGTGATCGTGCGGGCCGAGGAGGGCCTGACGAACCTCGCGCATCTTTCGCAGAAGCGGCACTGGCGTGCGGAGCGTGGCGAACATGGTGAAGGCTCCGACCGCTTTGGCCGGGGTGCGAACGACCTGATCATCGCCGCTGCGCCCGGGACGCTGGTGCGCGACCGTGATCGCGGCAATTTGCTCGCCGACCTCAAAAACGACGGCGACCAGGTGATCGTCGCCCGCGGCGGCCGCGGCGGGCATGGCAATGCGCACTTCAAGTCCTCCACCAACCGCGCGCCCAGGCAGTTCGAAAAGGGGTTTACTGGCGAGGATCGCTGGATCACGCTGGAGCTCAAGGTGATCGCCGACGTGGGGCTGATCGGCTTACCCAACGCGGGTAAGTCGACTCTGCTGTCGCGGATTTCGCGCGCGCATCCAGAGATCGCCGATTACCCGTTCACTACCAAGTATCCCAACCTGGGTACGGTGACGATCGACGATCACAGCTTCGTGGTGGCCGATATTCCGGGACTGATCGAAGGCGCCCATACGGGTCACGGCCTGGGGCATGAGTTCCTGCGCCATGTGGAGCGCACTTCGCTGCTTGTGCATCTGGTTGAGGCTCAGCCGCTTGACGGCACACGCCCTGCCGAGAATTATCGCACGATCCGCCACGAGCTTGCTCAATACAGCAAGGCGCTTGCGGATCGCCCTGAGATCGTCGTGGCGACGAAGCTCGACGCCGTGGGTGACGAGGACGTGCGGGCCGAGCTGGCCGCGGAGCTTGGGTGTGAGGTCGTGGGGATCTCGTCGGTGACCGGGAAGGGGGTGCCGGAGCTGATGCGTGCGATTGCGCGGCGGCTCTGGCCTGCGGACGAGCTCGAGGCCGAGCCCGCGCTTGCCCGCTAATCGGGACGCGATGGGGGAATCTCGAGGGAACGACATGGCGGTCATCGTCGCCGATCTGGGGAACAGCCGGCTCAAGCTGGGGCGGGTCGAGGACGATGGTGCGCTCGGTCCAACGGTGAGCCTGCCGCTCGACGATCCCGCGCGGTTTTGCGAGGCGGCGGCCGCACTTGCCGGGGGACCGCTGGCATCCAGCCGCTGGTGGGTTGCGAGCGTGAATCCGCCGGTTGCCGCCCGTATCGAGCAGTGGCTGGAACAGGCAGGAGTGGGGCAAGCGACGTGGGTGCGCTCGGCGGCGGAGGTGCCGATCGCGAGGGATGTCGAGGGAGCCGAGACAGGCGGCGCCGATCGCGCGCTTTTGCTCCTGGCCGCGGCGTCGCTGGTGCCGGCGCATCGGCCCGTGCTTGTGGTCTCGTGCGGAACCGCGATCACCATCGAGACGATCGACGAGCAGGGGGTCTGGCGCGGGGGTTCGATTGGGCCCGGCCTGAGGCTCACAGCGCGGGCGCTTCATCTGATGACTGCTCAGCTCCCCGAAATCAAGCTTGACGGCATCCCCGCGCCACGGGGCCGCGGCACCGTTGACTCGCTTGAGGCAGGCGTCTTCTGGGGTGTGGTCGGCGGCATCCGCGAGCTGCTCGAACGCCAGACGAAACTCCTCCCCTTCGCGCCCGTGATCCTGTGGACCGGTGGCGATGCCGATCGACTCGCCAACGCGGTCGACGGCCCGCACGCGCGCATCGAGCCAAACCTCGTCCTCCGCGGTCTGGCTCTTCTCGCCACCGCCGCCCGCAGGCCATAATCCCTCACCTGGAATCCACACCACTCGATCGCGAGGTTCGACCCGCCGTGAGCTCGAAAGACGACGAACGTGTACTCGTGGTGCCCACCGCAGCGCTGGCGCGGATCGGCATGTTTCAAGGCTTTTGCGCAGACGCAGAACGCTATCTCAACGCGCTTTTGGTTCCGGAGCTCATGGACTATTTGCCCCGTTCGCGGGTCGAGACAGATCCCTCGCTCAAGCAGCTTATTCCCTACGTGGTCTTCCGCGCGGGGGATCAGGTCTTCTGTTACCGCCGCGGCAGCTCGCAAGGAGAGGCCAGGCTGCACCAGCTTCGCTCGCTGGGTGTGGGTGGACACGTGGCCGTTGAGGATGCCGCGGGAGAAGAGGGCAGGCGCGCTTACGACCAGGCGCTTGCGCGTGAGCTCGCCGAGGAGGTCTCGATCCAGAGCCCGGGCCGGATGCGTCTGGTGGGTCTCATCAACGACGATTCCACGGCTGTGGGGCAAGTCCACCTGGGCGTGGTGCACCTCTACGAGCTGGAATCGCCCGCGGTCGAGCCGCTTGAGGAAGGGCTCGCCGAGCCGGCGTTCTTGAGCATCGACTCGGTCCGTTTGCTCCGCGAGGAGTTCGAAACCTGGTCGCGGATTTGCATCGATTGCGTACTCGCATCCGACCCTGCGCCCGGCTGATGCTGGTCCAGCCAGGCGATGAGCGGCGGGAAGACCTCGCGTGGTGCGTGGCGGCTCCAGACAAGGTCGCAGTGGCCGTAATCGGCGACATGGCCGCTCTGCTTGCCGAACCGCCAGAGCGTCTTGTCCGGGCTGGCGAGCGCCTGGAAGGTGAGCTGGGTTGAGGCCACGTCCGAGAGGATGTCGTCGTCGCCCGCGATCATCAGCGTGGGCGTGGTGATTACTCCCAGCCGTGCTGTGTAGTCGATGCGGCGATCCGCCGAGAGCATGCGCCCATACTCGAGATAAGGCGCAAGCTGCTTGAGCGCGCCTGGGCCTGTGTCCTCGAGCGTGTAGCCGTAGAATCGGGATATGGTGCGGCGATCCACGTTCTCCATGGTGTAGTAGAAGCGGTCGATCAGCCCCATGCCTGGCAGTCGTACATACTTGAGCGGGCGCCCCATCCGACCTGGACTCGCCACCAGCGCAAGCGTGCGCAGACCATGGTTAGCGAGCAAGATGTCGCGGTGAGGCGCATTCGCCTGGATGATCGTGCTTCCCATCCCCACGAAATTTGCGATCCGTGCGCGATCCTCGGGAGGGGCGAGCTCGAGATAGGGGAACACCAGCATCCCGCCCAGGCTATGCCCAACCCAGTTCACTTGATCATGTCCTGTCTTTTTCTTCACGTGGGCGAGGATCGCCGGAACGTCGAACCGTACCAGGTCGTCGACCGTCCAGCTTCGCTCTCCCCGCTCGCGCAGAAGCGTCTGCCGCAGGTGGGGATTGATCCAGTCAAAGTGGCCAAGCTGATCGTTTTCGCCAGAGCCGCGAATGTCGAACACGAAGACCTCATACCCATGCGCAGCGAGCTGGCTGGGCAAGTGATCGTCGGTGATCGTCCAGAACGTGGCATTGAGGCCAAGCCCATGACAGAGCACCACCGGCAGCTTGTTGGGATCTGGCACGGCCGGCCGATACCGCCTGATTCCCAGGCGCCAGCCGTCCTCCGTGGCCACATACTCGTCCGTGCACGGACGCAGATCCCGCAGGGGTGCGTTTCTGCGCGCGGTCGCGCAGCCGCCCAGTCCTGTCACGCTTGCCAGCAATAAAACGAAATGGGCAACGACCCGAACAGGTCGGCGCATTGAGACGGAGATCCCTCTCTCGCGAAAGAGCCGTGAGCCTCCCTGCTCAACGGCGGCCGGGATTCTATCGGACATCTTCGGACAATTCCATCCCATCCCCACCCTCATTTTGCGAGTCCTCGTGCGCAGAACCCACCAGAGACAGCCACGCGAGCAGATGATCGCGTCGCTGCCTTTAAGTTGCGCAGCCTAAGTAGCCCTGGAAGGCTGGGCTGCGGGCGGGTTCCGAGTGTTGTGTGGCAAAGCGGCGAATTGATCCTAACACCAGAATCCGGCGAGTTGCGGATACTGGGAAAACGGGCGGCGCGTATTTCTGAGGCTTCCAGGTGCGCGGGCCAGGCTCAGTTTGGATCAGGACGCCCAGTTCGAGCCATGGCCGGGGCGAGTGAGGCGCTTCGTCGGGCACTTGCTCGAGGGGAATCACCTGCTGGGCCGGGGATGATCGGCAGCGACCACTGCCTCTGCCTCTTTCAGGAGCCTTTGCGCCTCTTCATCCTGAATCCATTGCGCTTGTTTTATGAGTACTCGGAGCACGCCCAGGATCGAGTTGGCCTGATCCTTCTGACCGAGCTTGGCCTGTGTCATGGCCAGGAAGGCGAGATTAGCGGGAACGGGTGCGCCTTGCGATTCTCGGTTGAGCTTGTCCGCAAGCACGAGCGTGGCGAGGGCGTCCTGGTATTTCTCGAGGCGGTACTGCGCCATCCCCAGGGTGGTCTGCAAGGCGCCTTCAAACGAATTGAGCTGGCAGACGTGTCTGGCACGTTCGAGAGCCAGCCGATACTCGGACTCCTTCGCTCCCGGCCGACTGGCGACGGCCCGGCTGGCCCTGTTGAGGCCGTCGGGCATTTCCACGAATTGCTCGGCCAGGGTGAGGGCTTCCTGACGTACGGATTCGGTGAGGTCCGAATTCGCCTGGAGAGCTGCAACGATCTCGGATCGCAACAACCCCTGGTTGAAGAGATTCTTCACAGTAGGAAATGCTTGCCGATACACCCTGTCTCGCCACAGAGGCTCGATCAGAGCGAGCGCGTGCTGGCGGAGGGCGTCGCGAATGGCGAAGTTCTTGACCCGGGCTGAGAGAGCCTCACGGGACAGTCCCTTTTCAAGAAGGAATCTGACCAGGCTTGCCGCCTGGCGGAGATCGGCGGTTTCGGCATCGATTGGGATGCCTTCCCAGATCAACGCCCCGAGCCCGTCGCTGGTCGCCAGGCGGAGGCCTCTCGAATCAAAAGCCAGGCAAGGATGGTCAGCCAGCGTCCCGCGCAGGGTTAGCATTTCTTGCCCGGTTTGAGCGTCCCACAGTTTGATCTCGTTGTTGAGCTGTTCGCCTCCTCGATTCAAGCCACCCGAGGCTGTAACAAGCCGGCGGCCGTCCGGGCTGTACGTCAATCCCCAGATCACGCCCATCGATCGGGGAAGTTCGAGCTGGGGCGCGCCAGTGAGAGCGTCCCAGACCTTGACGGACCCGTCGAGACCGGCGGCGGCAAGACGTTTGCCATCGGGACTATACGCCAGCCTGGTGACCGAATGCGGTAATTCCGGAAGCATGAAGATTTGTTGACCCGTGCCTGCGTTCCAGACGCGAATCGTGCGGTCCTCGCTTGAGGCCAGGTGTTCACCATCGGGACTGAAGAGGACTCTCGCCATCCCCACGCGTTCGTGGAATTCGGCGAGCGCGGCCAGCGAACGGATCTTGAGACCGCTTGCGAGATCCCAGATCACGATCTCGCCCTGAATGGTCTTTCCCCCATTGGTCAGGCCGCGACTGATGGAGGCAAGCCGCTTGCCGCCGGGACTGAAGCTCACGGAGTACACAGCGGCGGTATGGCCGGTCAAACACCAGATCATGGAGCCGTTCCTGGCATCCCAGACGCGTACTGTCCGATCCTCACCGCAGGAAGCCAGCCGCCGGCCAGCCGGGTCGAATGCCAGGTCTCCGACGCGGTCCGTGTGGCCGTGCAGGGTGAGGACCTGGCATCCAGTGATCGTATCGATCAAGTGGACACGTAAGGATTGACCGATCATCGCGAGCAGCCGGCCGTCGGGCGCGAGCGCGATTTCCCTGGGGCTGCTGTTTTCCAGGTGTGCAATATGCCTGTCCTGGCCTGACGACGTGGCGTCCCAGAGTTTCACGGCTCCGTCCGCGCCTCCGGAGGCCAGCCGCCAGCCATCAGGACTGAAAGCCACGCTGCTGACCGCGTCCCTGTGCCCGTGGAATTCGAGACTCTCTTCCCTTTGATTCAGGTTCCAGATCTTCACGGTGTTGTTCCCGGCTGCCACCGCGAGGCGCCCGCCGTCGGGGCTGAACGACAGATCCACGACACCATAGGGGTAATGGAAGGACTCGACCTCCTTGCCGGTTTCAGCGTCCCAGATTTCGATCTTCTCATCACCGCCGCCCGTGGCCAGATGTTTGCCATCGGGGCTAAAGGAAAGGCAATAAATCATGTAGTTTTGTGTGCCCGTGTGGAAAATCTCGCGGCCCGTGGCGGGGTCGATGACGCGAACCAGCCGGCCATCCACGAAGGCGAGCCGACTTTTCGAGCCCAGTGCGCCCGGTTGGAAGGCAAGCGCGCTTGTCACTTGATTCCAGGCTGTGGCTTCGTTGCCGGAGATACAGCGGAGTTGCCGGCCCTGGGCCGCATCCCAGATCTTTACCTCGCCGGCCAGCACCATTCCCCTTGGACTTGCTCCGCCGCCGAAGGAGGCGAGCAACCGGCCATCGGGGCTGAAGGCCAGTCCGCGCACGGGGGTCGAGTGCGCGGGCACGGAAGAAAGCGCGTGTCCCGTGGACGTATCCCAGAGCTTGATTTCGCCCGCGGAGAAGACGCCTCCATTCGCCGAGGCCAGTCGCTGGCCGTCGGGGCTGAAGGCCAGGCATGAGACCAGATCCTTGTGCCCGCGCAGGGTGAAGAGCTCCTGCTCCGTGGCCACATCCCAGATCTTGACCTCGCCAGGCTTGCCGTAATTCCCGCCGGCGGAGGCGAGCAGCTTCCCATCCGGAGAAAACGCCACGTGGCGGACAGGCTCGGCATGTCCGGGCAGGGCGCTTGTCTCTAGCCGGCAGAGATGCCTGAGATAGTACCACTCGAAGCCGCGCAGGTCTGGTGCGCCTGGTCCATGCGGTTCGAGGAGGTCGAGCCGCCGCTCGAGCGATTCGAGCTGGCCGTCTTCCCAGTCCCGCTGGGCAAGCGTGCTTTCGGCGGCATACCAGCGGAGGTCGCTGAGTTTTTTCTCGGCCTTGGCTAGCTTCGCGCTGGTGATGGCTTCCAGTTCTCGATTGCCAGCCTCGACAGCGTAGTAGGAAGTGCCAGCCATGCCCACGATCAGCGAAGCCGCCACGGCCGTGAGCAGCGTGGCCACCCAGGGATTGCGCCTGCACCAGCGCCAGGTGCGCTCGATCCGGCCAACCGGCCGCGCCAGGATCGGCTCCCCCGCCAGGAAACGTTTGAGATCATCGGCGAGCGCACTCGCGCTCGCGTAACGCTTCCACGGATCCTTCTGCAAGCACTTGAGGCAAATCGTCTCCAGGTCGCCCTTCATCCGGCTATTGAGCCGGCTGGGCGGGAGCGGCTCCTGTTCCTTCACCTGGCGGAGCGTCTCGAGAAGATCCACCGACATAAACGGCGGCCGGCCGGTGGCCAGGTTATACAGGATTGCCCCCAGCGCGTAGACGTCCGCCGCCGGGCCGACCTCCTCCGTCTTGCCGGCCGCCTGTTCGGGAGGCATGAAGGCCGGAGTGCCAATGATCTGGCCGGCCACCGTGAGCTGACTGTCGCCGGTCGACTTCTTGGCAAGACCAAAGTCAGCGACCTTTGGATTACCATCCTTGTCGAGCAGAATGTTTCCCGGCTTGCGGTCGCGGTGGATGATGCCACGCTCATGTGCATACGCCACCGCACGAGCGATCCGCTCGACCAGGTCCGCTGCGTTTCTGGGAGGCAAGGGGCCGTCTTTCCGCACCCGCTGGGCAAGGCTTCCTCCCTCGACATAGCTCATCGAGAAGAAGTGCTGGCCCGCGCATTTGCCTACCTCGAAGATCGGCACGATGCTGGGATGTTCGAGCTGGGCCGCCGCCTCGGCCTCCAGGTAAAATCGGCGCACTTCTTCATCCGTGGGAAGATGATCGGCGAGGATCATCTTCAAGGCCACGGTACGATTCAGTTTTCGCTGCCGGGCCTTGTAAACGACTCCCATGCCGCCGCG
>DAIDHX010000048.1 GCA_027451885.1 Planctomycetales bacterium | reverse complement strand
GAAGGTGTTCGAGGACGCGAGCGAAAAGGCCCCTCTGCGTGATTGCTGGTGGAAGAACCGCTGGATGGAGACGTCATTCCCGAAGAGGCGTGAGAGCTCGGCGTCGACCAGAACGAGCGAGAACTCGGCAGAGGCTGGCTTGCCCAGCGAATCGGTCGCGGTGATCTCGAGCTCGATTGGCTCGCGCGGGCCCGCGGTGGTGCGTTTCGGCTCGAGCCTCACGATCAGGTCGCGCTCGATCTCGAGATCAAGCTGGGCCTGGTCGAGCTCGTTCTTCCACATCCGCGCGGCCGACAGCGTGCAGTTGGGCGCCTGGGCGGAATCGACATCCCATTCGAGCGTGTTGTCCCCCTGTTGTAGATCAATGATCTGATATTTGAGAATGCGATCGGCGTCCCAGGTGACGAGCGCAGCGCCCGCACGGGCGCGGCTGTGCAAGTTGACACGTCCTTTTTCGCCGACCTTGAAGCGGCTGGAATCCGCAAGCACGACGAGTTCGGGGCCGCTTTTTGTACCCATGACGTTCACGGGCGCCTCGGCAGCGATCTGGTTGCCGAAGCGGTCGGTCCCGGTCGCTCGGATCAAGAAATGCCCACCCTCTGGGTCATCGAGTCGGATCGAGATCGTGGCCGAACCGTCCTGAGCGTTGGTTTTGAGCGTGCGCTTCGAGATCGGCCGCTCGACTTCCTTGCCGGCCGATTCCACGAGCTTGAAGAGAGTAACTTCGAGCCCCTGGCTAGTCGGCTTGCCGAGCGCGTCGGCCGTGCGCAGGGTCGCCTGTGCCGTCTCACCAGCGCGAAAAACATTACGAGGAAGCTCGAGGGCGATCGCGAACCCGAGCACGGCCACGCGCACCGGGGCCGACGCGTCGACGCCGTCCTCGGTCAAACGCGCGTGGAACGTGACAACCTGGTCTTCCTGGAGGTCCGTGGTTTCGAGGCTGAACGCGAATTGGCCTTCGCGATCGGTGACGCCCCTGGCCACGCGGCCGTCGGGAAGGTCGACCACGATCGGCCGATCCGACGCGGGGGCGCCATGGTCATATCGCGCACTGAGTGTTCCCTTGATCGTTTCGCCCCGGTAATAC
This sequence comes from Planctomycetales bacterium, assembly GCA_027451885.1. Taxonomy (GTDB): domain Bacteria; phylum Planctomycetota; class Planctomycetia; order Isosphaerales; family Isosphaeraceae; genus JAKBAP01. The sequence continues at coordinate 28,775 of DAIDHX010000048.1, read as the reverse complement.
ACTGTGCGTTCGAGATCGAAGCTGAGATCGAGCGGGCGGAGCTCGTACTGGGCGACCTGGAACCTGCCCTGGAAATCGTCGCGGCCGGGATGCCTGAGCCGCACCTGGTATTCGCCCAGAGCCGCGCCTGGGTCGAGTGCGAAGGAGTCATGGAACGAGCCGAATTCGGAGAGCTTCACCTCCCGCGCGGCCACGATCCGGCCCCTGGCGTCCTGGATTTCAAGGCGATACGAATCGTCCCTGGGCACAGCATAGCGACCGTCGACAACCTCACGCACGATCAGCCGCAGTTGTACCGTGTCGCCGGGATGGTAGGCCGGTTTGTCAAAGTCGAAATACACCCGCCTGGTGAGTCCCTCCACACGCGCGCCAGAAATCGACAGGCCCGAGCTCGCAACATGACCGCCGGCGAGGATAAGCACATTTTGCGTTTGATTCGCTCCGCGAGGTTCGGTCCAGCTTCTGAGCAAAACGCCGTCCTTGCCGGTGGCCCCTTCAAGGCTGATCTTGCCAGCCTCGGCCACGAGCACCCGTGCATCGGGCCAGCCCTGGCCGGTCTTCATGTTCTGGGCGTAGGCGAGAATCTGGTCGCGCGAGACCTTCACGATCGCGTCGAGATCGCTCGAGATCACAAGTGTGCGGGCGTCGAGCGCCTTCTCATCGGACACGCGCACCACATAAACCCCGGGCGTCGTGAGGGGCTTGAGCTCGTAACTTGTCTTGATCGGCTTGTGCTGGGCGTAGCCGCGAACATCCGCGGTCCAGATGGCATCAGGCGCGACCAGGCCGACGTCGAGCCGCTCGACGCCCCCGAGGGTCGACTTCTTGCGGAAGTACGCCTCGGGATCGAGCTTGTAAGCCGAGAAGGTGAGCGATTCCAAGTTGAGTGACGCGATTTCGAGGGTTGGCGTTTCACCAGTGCGGAACACGCGAGGCGTGATGACCTGGAGACTTTTGGCTTCGAGCTGGGCGATGTGTCGGAGTGCTTCCCCACGCCAGGGATCGAGTGTGATGCGTTTGAGTCTTTCGATCGCCGCTAGCGGATTACCTTGCTCGGATTCGACGACGATCGCGGCGTCGAATTGGGCCCGGCCGGAGGGTTCGGCGGAGGGGAACCGTCTGGCGAGATCGTCCCAGGCGGCGACTGCGTCATTGAAGCGGCGCTCAGCTCGAAAATCATCGCCAATGCGGTAAAGCAAACTGGGCACGCGGGGGTCGAGGGGATTGGCACGAACGAAGGCGTCCCAGGCCGCGCGTGCTTCGGCATGGCGCTCGTGGTTGTGGTGATCGGCGGCGATGTTCAGCTCGACGTCAAGAATTGCGCGCTGGGCGTCCGCACCCTGTGAGCCGCTTGGGAACCGTGCCAGATATCCCTTGAACGCCGCGATCGCATCGCTGAGGCGTTGCTGGTCGGCGAGGATTTTGCCGATCTCGAAGGCAGCCGCGGGTGCCAGGCGATCATAATCGCCCCGCGCGGCGTCGGTCTCCAGTTTGAACTGGCGGCGATCGAGGAAGTGCTCGTAAGCATCAAGAGCCTGCTGGGAAAGCGCCTGGGATTGGTAGCCGCGCGCGAGCTCGAACGCGGCGAGCGGCGCGAGGGGATGCGTGGGCTCGGTATTCAGAAGCCGCTCGACGGCGCGTGCTGCGCGTGTGAGACTCGTGCGATCAGGCGGCGTGGGCAGACCAAAGCAAAGCGCGAGCTCGTGCAGGGCCTCGCCCCGGATCTGGGCGAGCGCGCGGCCGTGATCTCCTCGCCCGGATTCGAGCTCGCGTTCCAGGTCGCCCAGCACCAGCCGGGCGCGGACGAGATTCTGAGACATCCGAAGCGACTTGCCCAGCGCAAGCCGCGCGGCGGGTGACTCCTGGCCATTTTTGTGCTCAGCCAGATAACGCTCGAAATCCTGCACCGCGAGGTTCATATCCCCGGCCTGGACCGCGGCTTGCCCCATCCCAAACCGCAGCCGGGCACGCGCGGGAGCCGATTCCGCCAGCTCGTGCGCCTGCTCCAAAATCGCGTGCGCGGTTTGAGGATCGGCCTTCGCGAGCGGATCGCTGGGAGCAAGAAGCGTCCCGGCTACCCCCTCGAGTACGGCGGCAAGTGCGTCTTTCCGAGGCGCAGCGAGAAGCTCATGGGAAAGCGCGCGGTAAAGCGCCAGCGAAGCGGCGGAGTTGCCTCCTCCAAGTTCCAGATCGGCCAGCTCCGCGCTCAGCTTGGCGTGGAACGGACCCTTGGGGTCGCGTTTGAGCGCGGCTGTAAGCACAGCCTGAGCCTCCCGCGACTCGCCCGCCAGGCGCAAATTCCGCGCCGCCAGATAGGCAAAGTAACTCCGGGCCGCCGGCCGTTGCTCACGCGCAGCAAGTTCCCCCAGTGTCCGAGCCGCCTCGGCGAATTTGCCCTCCTCAATGGTTGCGATCACTTCCACGGGAGGAAGAGGCGCAGCCGGCTCGATCGCCTTTCGCTCAGGTGCATCAGACGCGCGTGCGATCTCGCTCCGTGGTCCCGTCGTCATCAATGCCCAGAACCCCAGTACCGCCACGGCCAGGCCAACGCGATCTCGTAGCGAGCTCATGACCCTTGCCCCTTTACCTGAATGGCTTGCATCGAGCACGCACGCAGGGCGTCTTGATGTTGCGGTTCTTTGTCAACGTTTGCGAAACGAGGGACACGATTGTGTCCCAAATGCACCCGCGCGACGTATGCACGATGTCGCTCGAGGCTGCTGACTCTGCGAACTCGAAGATGAAGGTTTATTTACCGACAGGGCGTTCGATTTGACGCATCCTTCCTTGAGCATCACGATCAAAAACGTTCTAATCTGAGGAGCAGGGGGTTAAGGTACGAGGCCTTTCTCCAGGATTTTCTGCTCCCGTCCGGAGATTGAGACGATCTCCCTCAATGTTTCCTTAGACTGCGCAACCGAGATTTTTGTTCCAGCCATCAACTGAAACCCAGAAGTTGGCCTTCAGCCGCTTCTCGACTGATTCCAAGTCGTGATTTGCCAGATTCTTGCGGCAATCGAAAAAGAATCTCAACGACATGTCGGCGATTGACGTCACTTTTCGACTAGCTCCGTAGACTGGTTGATGCGTAAGACTGAGGGTTAAGTTGCGTGCCTGGGTGGCGGCATGGGTGATTGAGGAGGGTTCGCGTGCGAAAGCAGGCGCGGTTTGAGAGCACGGTGGGGCGTGGCGGGGTGAATATCCCTGCATCATCGTCCTGCGCGGGGCGGAGGCGAACCCAGCGCTTCCGCCTGGAGCTGCTCGAATCGCGTACCCTTTTGTCGTTGGACGTGTACCATCCGCAGTTTGGGCCCCAGGATTTTGGCGGGCTCGGCAGCGTGGTGTCGGCGTGGGTCGATCACGCAGTCGCGAGGGCATATCACGACTTCCCCTCGCTTGTTGCGATCGGCCAGGGGACCGGGTCGGCAACGCCGTTCGAGCCCATGATGGTGGTTGCGCCAAGGGCGTCAGTGCCATGGATTGTTGTCTCCGTAGGCCAATCACCGATGCTTGAGGGTGTCGGGCAGCCGGTACCATATCAAGCCGCGGGCTGGGATCCCTCCTCAGTCTTGCAGGCTCAAACGAGCGGTGAGGCATCTGGGGCGATCGGGTCCTCTCTAGCAAGTCTCCCGGCGTCGAGTGGGGCACAAACGACTGATTCATCGCCACAGAATCAGGGTGATTCGGGATCCCAGACGGGAGCTGGTGGAACATCGGATGGGGCGATGGGACCGGTCTCGACAGCGCAGGGCGCGAGTGGATTCGTGAGCGACACGGGATCCGCCCTCGGTCTCTCCCTTTTGCCGATTGGTCCCAGTATCCCCGCATTGCCTGACCAGCGCGATGTGACCTATACGGGCTCACTTTCCGGTCAGTTACCGATTACGGAAGTGAGGATTCCCCTCGATCCGTCAAATCAGTCGGTGAACCTGAGCCTGAAGTCGCTCGATACGGCGTTTGGGAGTGCAACACCGGTTCTTGCGGGCATGGAGATTGTCGATTCATCGGGTCGGCCCCTGGAATTAATGCAGTCGCTTACGGAACCAAATCCCAACGCGCCCGATGCATTGACGCTCATGCCAGTGGACGGCGCAGTGAACGGCGGCACGCTTGTGCTGCAAATCTCAACGGCGCAGGCGCAGGCGAAGGCGGCGGTTGACTCGGCGTTGGGTAGCACGGCCGCTCTGATGTCTGGGGCGGTAATGGCGCCCTCGCCCGCGGCTGCAGCGAGTGCCGCCGCGGCGTCGAGCTGGAGCGTACCATTCTCGCTGCAAGTTCAGCGGCTGGACTCTCAGAGCGCAATGGCGGCCGCGGCTGATCCGGCCGCGTTCACAGGTTCAAACCCAAGCTCCTTCACCTTTGCTGCGATGGCGCTCACCGGCCTTTCGAGCACATCGACATCCGCGCCTGAATTGACTCCCGCCCAGGAAGCGGCTCTGCAGGCGGTTTCCGCGACGAGCTTTGCGACCGCGCCGAATACGACGAGCGCGACACTGGATACGGAAACGGTAGCGGCGGCAGACGGCTGGCTTCCGACGGGCCCGCTCGCGTCACGCTCCGCGGAGCCGCTCGGGCTTGTCCTTGCAGCGGTTCTTTCTGATCCGACCGTGGGGGTTCAACGTACGGAGCGTGCCTATGCCTCCGAGGGGCAGACGGGTGCGCGAAGCGTGGACGAGATTGTGGAACGGGGCGTTGAGTCGTGGCTCGCGGATCACGGCTTGCAGCCGATCGCCAAAACGTCCGATGCCCAGGCGCAGCTTGAACGGGAGGTAACAATCTCCGGCGCCAGGCGCGGAGCGTTGCCGCTGTTTGTCACAGCCAATGTCGCCCGTCGGCCTGCCTCGCTGCAGATCTTGCTCGCTCCTGACTCTGTTCATACCGCCCCGCAGGCACCGATCGTGCTCGATGCCACGGCTGCGGTGGCGGCCGTCGAGCCTCGCTCCGAAGCCTTCGCGGAACGGTCTCGCGTCTCCAGATTCGCCAAGGCCGCGCTCGGGCTCGTGGTCGGGCTCACCTTGACCACAAGCCCAATCGTTTCAGACCTGATGCACAAGCGCAGGCTACGCAGATCCGCGGCGGGTTCGGGGAGCGGAACTGACGGCGGCGGAGTCGCTGCCCCTTCTAGCCGAGATTGCCGCAGCCCCTTTGGGCGTTGGCGAGCCACATTTCGCGGCCGGTTACGTATCCGTGGGCTCTAGCGCGAAGCGGCGTTTCTTCTTCCTGCCTCGTTCGCGGTCCGGGGAATCTTGCGTGACCAGGTAGTCCAGGCATCCCTCGCGCTGCGCCTTAGCAGGCTCAGAAACCGTGGAGCTCGATCTGGCCGCACCGCCAGGCATTGGCCGACCGCGAGCGCGACCTCAAACTCGAGCCAGGGGTTGGCGTGGGCCCACGACGCGGCCTGTTCCAGATCGGCGAGGGCCGAATCGTAGTGCCTGAGCCGGATGAGCACCTGCGCCCGCCCTAGATAAGCCTGTGGGAATTCTGGGTCGCGCACGAGGGCTCGGGAAAACTCCACGACGGCCGAAGGGAGTTCCCCAAGTGCGGCCAGCGATCTCGCCTTGTTGTAATGGGCTCGGTCGCGTATGCCGCGATGAATCGCCGAGTCGAAGTCCTGAATCGCGGCGCGATGGTTGCCTGCCTGGGCGAAGATCAATCCGCGGAGCTCGAGCAAGTTAGGCTCGTCCGGCTGAACGGCGAGTCCTCGGGTTACATCGACACGGGCTGCCTGCCAGTTGCGGAAGTGGGCTTTCACCCGGGCCCGGATCAGGAGCGCGCGGGGTGAGGAGGGGGAAAGCGCGCAGGCGCGGTCGGCGGCGTCAAGCGCTTTGGAAGAAAGCCCGAGCGCCGCGAGCGCAACGGCCTGGTTAAGCAGTGCGTGGACGGCGTCGTCACCCGAGCCGAGTCCGAGCGGGGCGAGCTGGCGGACGATGCTGGCGAGATCGGCGTCGAGCGCGGGGCCGGTGAGCGGTAAGGTGGCGATTTGATCGGGCCCATCGAGCGCGAGCGGTTCGATCCGCCGGGCCGCGAGCAGGCAACGCGTGCGTAGCCGCTCTCGAGCCGGGGATGGATCCAGGGAGCGGGCAACCTGCGCGTCGTCGAGCGCTTGCTCCACCCGGCCAAGCCGCAGCCGCGCGAGGCTGCGCGCGGCCATGACCTCTCCCTTGTTCACCTCAACGAGTCCCAGGTCGAGCAATGTGGTGAAATCGATCTCGGCCCGCCGCGCGTCACCCGTTTGAAGCGCGACGAGGGCGCGGCTGAAACGGGCGTCGGCGTTCCTCGGCTCCTGCTCAAGCAGCGCGTCGTATTCTCGGAAGGCAGCGGCGATTCGACCCGAGTCGGCTTCCATGTTCGCCTGATTGAGCCGAGCCGCCCGGCCCAGGTCGGAGTTGGGCTGCGACGCGATCAGGGATGCGTAGTAGCTGCGTGCGCCTGGGAAATTGCCCTGCTCCTGGTTCAGGTAGCCGAGCTCGAAACGCACAAGATCGGCCTCCGAACTGCCATGAAACCCCGCGAGCGCAACCTGGAGATCATCGGTCGCGGCTTCCCATTGCCCCCGCGCGCGGTAGAGACGAGCGCGATTGAAACGCACGTGCGGCGAGGCTGGCTTCAGACCGACAGCCACGCTGTAGTGCCCAAGGGCGTCGTCGGATCGGCCGGCCTTGTCTTCAAGAAACCCGAGCAGGGAGTAATACCAGTAATCGTCGGGTTTGAGCCGCACCGCGCGTTTGAGCCATTCGATCCCCTCCAGAATGCGATCCTCGCGGTAGAGTAGCAGCCCCCACTCGAAACAGGCGAGGGGAGATGACTCGCGAGCGGGATCGACAGGCATTTCGAACGGCAATTGCGCCAGCGATGGACCGGCGGCTGCGCGGGAGGAGTGCGCCTCGATTGATTGAATCAGCGCTCGCCATGGTGCGGGGGAGCGCGAAGAGGTGAGCCCTTGCCGACAAACGAGCCGAGCGGCGTCGAGCATCCTGGCGTCGATGGGAGCCGGGGAATCTGGTCGGCTCTGAGCGTCGGCGAGTGCACGATCGACCAGCGTCATCCAGAGAAAAAGCAGCTCGTCAACCTGGTCCCGAAGCGATTCTCGCAGCGCGGGCTCGAGCATGCTTACGGGACGAAACTCGCGCGAATCGACCTCGGACCAGTTCTCCAGCTCGAGCACGCGGAATGGGTAGATGACCGATTTGAGCCTGGCCACGGCCTGCCCTTGCTCGCTTTCCTTGCCCTGGAGCAGCCGGAATCGAAGGCCGTCGGCAGCGGCTAACACCGCGCGCGCGTCGCGCTGGGCCTGGTCATGACGCTCGGCCACGGTCGCCTGATCGAGCGCCCGTTCCTTGAGCTCCGAAAAGTCAGCCGTCTCGCCCGACTGCAAAAGAAGGGCGGCAACGCGATTGAGAATGCGCCCCATCTCGCGCCAATCTCCGCTTCGCATCGCGTGGTTCAGCTCGCCTTGCTCAAAACGCGTTGCCAGTTGCGCGGCGGTATCAAAGTGCAACCGGGCCTCCGCGAATTGCCCATTCTCAAGCGTGCGCTTGCCCTCCGAGAATGAATCCTCGAAGAGACTGTAGCCCTTCTCCTTGTAGAGCTTGCTACCCAGCGAGCCAAAGGCGAAGGACGCGATCGCGATCAGGACGGCGGCGACGAGAGCGAGCTTGCGCTTTCTGCGTCGGACCCATGCAGTGGTTTGGCTGAGCCAGGGTTCGCGGGCGTGAATGAGGGGCAGGTCGGCGGCAACGGCATGCAGGTCAGCGGCGAAATCGGCCGCGGTCTGGTAGCGGTCGGCGGGTTCCGGCTCGAGTGCGCGGCGAATCACCGCGTCGAGCGCGGGTGGAATTTCGGGACGTTCGATCCGGAGCGAGGGCAGAGGGATGGAGCGCTCGCGGACGGCATCCAGGAGCGCCTCGACAATCGATCCCCCCTTGCGGGGCGGAGCAAATGGCCGCTTACCGACCGCAGCCTCATGCAAGATCACGCCCAGGCCGTAGATATCGGCGCGGGCGTCGACCGAGTCAGTGGCCCCCTCAGCCAGCGCGCGAAGATGCTCGGGGGCCATGTAGTCGAGCGTGCCGCCGAGGGTGGATCCTCCGCCTTCAAGCAGGGGGTCATGCGCGAGGTTGAAGTCGAGCAACATCGGCATGGCGTCGCTCGTCACGAGCACGTTCGACGGCTTGACGTCGCGGTGCAGGACGCCGCGATCGTGAGCATGTTCGAGCGCTTCCGCCAGGCGTGCGCCCCACCAGGCCACCGCGCGGGGGTAGCCGCGCCTCGCGAGGGCCGCCCGTGCCGCCGGGCGCGAGCTTGCCAACCCCTCGCCACCGCCGAGCCGGTCAATCGCGTCAACCAACTCACGCCCTGTATCCGCTTCGCGGACCCTGGGGTCGGCCAGGATGCGGGCCAAAGTCACCCGGCCAAAATAGGGCATGCAGAGGAGGTGCAGTCCCGTACTGGGGTCCACTCGATAGGAATAGACCGGAACAATATGGGTGTGCTGGAGCCGGGCAAGTGTTTGCGGCTCGCGCGAGCCCCTGCGCGTGACCTTGAGCGCGACCGGCCGATCAGCGAGCTCCTGTTCGAGCGCCAGGAAGACGCGGGCGAACGATCCTCGGCCTAGCTCCTCAACAAGCCGGAAGCCGCCTATCGTTTCGCCAACCGAGGGAAATCCGCCGCCGGAATCCCCACCCAGCGAGCCACCGAACGAACTCGCAAAGCTGGTCGTGGCGGTTCCGGAGCCGACCAGATCGTGGATCTCCAGAATGCGGCCGACCGCCTTCGCGACCTCGGGATACTTGCTGAGAAACTCCGTCGGATCAGGCGCGTGTGAGGTCTCCTCGCGAAGGCAGAATTCCTCATAGACAAGCGCGACGATTGTGTCTTCACCCAGATTGGAAAACTGGGAGAGATACCACCGCGCTGGGACGGGCTCACCGGATTCGTAACGGAGCGACATGTCCGCACGCAAAAGCGCAAGGCGGGTGGCAGCCGGATCCGGCTGGGTCTGTTCGGCCTCGCTCAGGAAATCCGCAAGCGCGGGCCGACCCCGCGAGGAACCCGACTTACGCCAGGCTTCCTCGTAACGGCGAGCCAGTTGGACGGCGGCGGGCGATGACGCCTCGTCCCACGTCCGCCTGCTGGCGGACAGGCTCATCAGGGGCTCTCCCACTCCATCTCCACCCGGCGACGCAGTTCCTCGAGCACGCGCTGAACCGTCCGTTCGCTGATCCCGAGTCGCTCGCCGATATCCTTGCTCGAAAGCCCCTGGGCCTTGAGCTCCAGTATCGACCGCCGCTCCTCGGGGATCAGGTCGCGCAGCCGGCCATAAACCTCGTGCGCCTGAGCGATTTCACTCGGAGAATCGATCGGGTCCGGTAGATCCTTGGGCCGGCGTCCATCGACCCAGAGCGGCTCTTCCCGGTGCATGTCATTCTTGCGGCTGGCTGCTCGGCGGTATTCATCTATTACCTTATTCTTCGCGGCCCGCGCCAGAAACGCGACAAGATGCCGCGAATCCTCGAATTCGGTCGGGCTGCTCCGCATCCGGCGGAAGAAGCTCCCCCAGACGCTCTGGAGAAAGTCGAGCGAGTCAAAGCGAGAGCGCAGCAGCTTGGGAAGCTGGCGGCGCACCACCAGGCGGACTTCAGACTCAAACCGCTGGAGCAGCTCGCGGGCTGCGCCCTCATCCCCCGCTTGAATTCGCTTGAGAAACGCGCCGAGCTCGCCGTCTTGCGGCTCCATTCGCTCGTCGACCTCCATCGCCAGGGCCTCCTCGCGACCCAGTGGCCGCTTCTCCAAGCTCAGGCGCGATCTGTCCGTCCGCCGCCGCGCCTCGTGCGAGACCCCGGCGAGACTTGAACGTAACCGCCGAAGCTCTTGATCCGCAAGAGGAACGGATGGAAACGCGGCTGGCTCGCAGAGACTCAAGGCGTATCCGCGACCGCCGCGATCGCATAAGGCTCGAGACCTTGCAAGAACTGCCGAGCATCGACGCGAATCCGCTCGCGCTCGGCGGCATCCAGCCGTGCCAGGCCGAGCACGGCGGGGCCAAGCCGTGGATTGGCCCGTAACTCTGCCTCGTGCTCGATCAGAAAGTTCCAGTACAGAAAATTGAATGGGCATGCGCCTGGGCCCTCCCGCACATTCGGCCGGAACGCGCAGTCGCAACAGAAGTCACCCATCCGCTTAAGATAGGCCGCGGAAGCAATATAAGGCTTGGTTGCCGTCAAGCCGCCATCGGCATTCAGTCCCATCCCGATCACGTTCGGCAGGACAACCCAGTCGTGCGAGTCGATGTAAAACGTCAGGAACCAGTCCGCCACGGCGGCGGGATCGATGCCCGCGAGCAACGCGAAGTTGCAGAGCACCATCAAGCGCTCAATGTGATGTGTGTAACCCGTGTCGAGGAGTCGGCTCACCACCGCACGCAGGCAATTGAGGTCAGTCTGGGCGTCCCAGAAGAGCCGGGGCAAGGGTCGGTCGGCCTGCCATCGATTGGCGGCGCGGAGCGCGGGCATCTGGCGGTGATACTGCCAGAAGATGAATTCGCGCCAGCCGATGATCTGGCGGATGAATCCCTCGGCTGAGGTTACCGGCACGCCACCAGCGCGATACACCTTTTCGGCCGCCTGTGCCATGGCGAGCGGCTCGAGCAGTCCCAGATTCATCTGGGGTGAGAGAACGGAATGATAGAGCACGCCTTCAGACGCGCGCATGGCGTCTTCGTAGGGACCAAAACTCGCAAGCCTATTCTCAAGAAAATCCGCGAAGGCGGCCTCGGCCTCTTCGTGTGTGACGGCGAGGTCGAAGCCCAGGGCCGAGCCGACCCCGAAACCCTCCGCCTCGACCTCGTCCATTACATCGCGCGTGATTGCGTCGGGCTCGAAGCGTGGGTACGGCGGGGGCCTGAATGTGCGCGGAAGCGGCTTGCGATTCTCCGCGTCGTAATTCCACTTGCCTCCGGTCGGTGCGCCGTCGGCCTCGATCAGGAGGCTGAATCGTTTGCGCATCGCGCGGTAAAACGTCTCCATCACATACCGGCGCCCTGGCTCGGGCTGGGGGATCGGATCAAATCGACCGGTCAGGAACATCGTGTTGGGCAAGACCTCGACCGGCAGGCCAAGCGCTGTGGTCGCCTGATTCTGCTGCCAGGCCCGCGGCACGGAATCCGCGGCGGCCATCGTCATCACACGCCCTGAGCCGGTTCGTTTGAGATGTCTCGCCAGACCTACGCGGCTTGTCTGGGCGCGCTGATGCTCGACCTGGTATCCAGCCGCCTCAAGTCGAAGAGCAAAGTGCCGCGCTGCGCTCGCATGCAGCACTTGCCGCTTACGGTGGAACGGCAGCCTGCGTTGCCAAGACCGGCTTTCCACCATCACGATCCGCAATCGCTCGCGGCCGAACTCAGCCTCCGCGGCGACGAGCGCGGGATGGTCAAAGCGAAGCTGGTCTCCCAGAATCCACACCGTGACCGGTTTTGCCATGATTTCAACCACCAGGTATCGCGCTAGACAGGCAGTCCGAGGGTTCGCAAAACGTGAGGGATCCGCTCTCTGAATGAGAAGAATCCGGAGCGGGCGAACGGCCAGAAATGTTCGTCCCAGGGCCGGCGTAGAGTGTGAATTGCAAGTCCTTCCCTGGCGAGATCGTCCAGATTCTCCCGCGCGGGTCCCACTGGTGCATAAGCGGTGACGATCTGCTGAATGCCATTTCGTCCAGCCCAGTCGCGAACTGGCGCGGTCCAGTCATCTCCGCAAAGTCGCTCGCAAGGAACTTCGAGCTGACCACGGGCACGGCTGAGAGCATCCTCCAACGCCGACGTCACGAACTCGGTAACGCGCGGGCTCACCGGCAAGGGTGAACGTCTGGATTCGGCGCTCAAGCCTGCCACGGCGATCACCTGCGCGGGGTCGATGGGAAGGCGCTCGGGCTCGAGATCCTCTGGGGTAAGCAACAGGCCGAAACGGCCCTGAGGTAGCGCTGCGGCAACCGGAAGCGGGCGTGGGGCTGGGAGCGGTGGTTCCTCGATCGCCTCAGCGATCGGAGAGAGCTTGTCGATCACGCCGAACCGACCTTGCGTGTAGCGGGTGATGTTGTCCGGCCGGGCGAGATACGTTTTGCTTCGAGTCTGCAATCCTGCCACCCAGCGCCAGGAGAGGGTATTGGAGGCCGCGTCGCCATCGAGCAAATGCCGCAGAAAAAAGTCCGCGCCGAGCTGCCATGGTAGCTTGAGCGTGAAGATCCAGATGCTGGCGTACCACATTCGCGCATGGTTGTGCAGGTAGCCAAGCTCAATGAGCTCGCGTGTCCAGGCGTCGAAGCACTCGATTCCCGTCTCGCCCCGTGTTGCGGCCTGATACGGGGTGTTCAGGCTCTGGTCGTTCTTGAGTTGCGCGGCCAGCATGGCGAGATCATTCCGATATCGCGTCCAGATGCTGGGACGGAGCTCGAGCCAGCCTTTCCAGTAAGTGCGCCAGCAGAGCTCGTCGATGAATTTCGCGACAGTGCTGAGGCGATACCGCGCGAGCACAGCCGCGGCCACTTCCTCCTCGCTCACAAGGCGATAGCGGATGTAGGGCGAGAGCGTTGAGACATTGGACCTGTCGAGCGGTCCGCAATCGATGTTGCGTCCCTCGGCATACGCCCTGCCAGCCCTTGGAACGAAGTCCAGAAGCCTGCGCAAGCCTTCTTCACGCGTGGGCAGCCAGGCTGTCGCCTGTGGAAATGGCACGGTGCTCCGTTCCCTGGGCTGGTAAGCAACGGTAAGAAACGAACGGAATGTATCGTAGGCAGGCGTGCGGGATTCGATCAGGGGGTTGCCGGCGAGCAAGGGGGCAGAAGGGAAAGCGCGAGCGAGACCTTCTCGTCGATTCTGCCCCGGGCGTCGTTGTAGAGGAGCTTTTCGAATTCCGCGGTGCGTTCTTCACTCGCCGCGGCGCGGCCTGAGAGAAACGCCGGCAGGTTCGGCAAGGGCGCCTGGGTTCTCGCGCTCGGCATCGTGCCCCACACGGCCGCCCATCCCTGCCGTTCGCGGCGGTCGAGATTGAGGTCGACCTCGATTCGCGTCATACGGTTTTGCGAGGAGAGATAGTTTCCTTCTTGTCGCTCCTTGACTCGGAGCGTGAACCGGAACGCCGCCTTCTGCCAGGCCTCGCGCCAGGGTGATGTTGGCCGATAGGGCAAGTAGCCCTTCGACGAAAGAGTCTTCGAGACCAGAGGCAGCATGACGTTTTCGTAGGTTGTCTGCGACCCGAGCACGAATTCTCCGCGAGGCACGTCGGTCACAACGCCGCGAGCGGCGACCAGGCGGGTGGCCTGGCGGAAGGCCTGGGCACGCCGGTCCGCCCGGGGGGTGGGCTCGAGCTGCTCGATGAGCTGGGCCAGCCGATCGCACCGATCAAACGCCGCGGTCGCCTGCTCGGCCAGGTTCGTGCCTGAAATTGCGGCAAGCTCGGCATCTATGAACTCCGTGACCCGGTTGCGGAATGCCTCCCGCACCCGCGGCACGATCGGTTCGAGGTCCCTGTCTCGTTCAACCCGAGCCACCAGGTCGAGCCACTGGCCAAGCGGGAATGCCGTGGACGCCGTTGCAATCAGCGACTCAAGAACGACGAGCGCATCGCGTTTGGCAAGCTCGGGCCTGTGCTCATATGCCTGCGCCACCCCCTCGATCACCACGCCAGGCGACTGCCTGGCCAAATCAAGCGCCGCGTCCAGATCGACAAGCGCAGGACCCAGCTTGCCGCTTTTCTCCTTGGCACGCGAGTCGACCAGCAGCCCTTGAACCGCATGGGCGTGCTGCGAGTTGCGGCGATGGCCCAGAAAGCGCGTTAACCCCGCGGTCATCGCGGTCAGCGTCAAAAGCCCAAGGCCGAAGCAGCCCCAGACGAACCAGCGAGGACGCGTGAATCGTTTGCGCTTCCAATCGCTGGTCGCGCGCGGCAAAAACGGTACCTCGAGCACCTGTCCGCAAAAGCTGCACAGGACGCGACGACCTGGAGCAAGCCCGGTGATCCGCACGTCCTGGCCGCACTCAGGACAGGCGAACGTTCCTTCCACGACCCCAGCTCCATCAGGCGAACCGGATCAAAAGACCGCCGACCACGGTCATCCATGCTAACCGACCGCGAGGGTGCAAGATACTCATCCCCGCGCCCCGGTTTCTCCACTTCCGCGGTTAGATCCGAGCCTGGCGCGTGCAGTGGTTCATCAGCCACGCATCGATGTCCGTGAGCATCGGATTGGTGAGCCGATTTGAACAGGGATACGCCTGGAATGCGGCGTTCAGGCCGCCCGCCCGCAAAACGGCGACGGTGCGCTTGGCTTCCTCGACGGGTACCTTCGAATTCCAGGCCCCATGAACCACCAGAACCGGTAGTTCCCGGCACGCCTTCAGCCGCCCCAACGGACGCAGACCGACCGGCAGCCAGCCGTTGATTGCCACGATCCCGGCAAATCGTTCCGGAAAGGTTAGCCCGAGCCAGTAGGCCACCGCGGCCCCTTCGCCGCAGCCGACAAGGAAGATCCGCTCGGAATGGACGTGCAAAAGCCGGCGGGTTTGCAGAATTGCCTCGAAGATCGTTGCTTCGAGATGATCGAAGGTTTCCGGGGCATCGTCAGAAAGGAGCCGGCGAAGGATTTCCCCCTCCGCGCCCGGAGTGCTCAAACGGCTTTTCACACGATCCGGCCGCTCGAACTCCGCGCCCCAGCCGTGGCCCGCTGGGCGATCGCGCTTGGTGATCGGCTCGGGCCCACGCAAACCCAGGCCGACGTAATTCCGCCAGCTCAGGTTGGGCATCGCTCGCACGAGCTGATCCTCATCCCCGCCACGGCCATGGAGCAACACGAGCAATGGATAGGGGTAATTCGGCTCGTACTGGCGAGGAATGAATCGGGCCTCGACCAGCGCATGAGAGCGGGGAACGATTGGGTGCGGGCTTGCTTGCGAGCGATCACCACTCATTGCGCCTAACCTCCAGACGATCCTTGCAAACGGAGCCGATCACGAAGCTCGCCGGCGAGCAATCGCAGCGTTTTACCCATCTTTCCGGATTCGTCCAAGACGGCTATGCCGAGCATAACCCTGCCCTGGACGCCCTTCAATGAATCGCCTTCTTAATTCCAATTTTGTCTCAAGTTCGCCAAGGGGAAACCCGAAACCTCGTCGATTTGACGAAAGATGCCACGATTGTGCTGGTTGCGCGTGCTCCGTGAAGTTGGCGGCCAGTTGTAGGAACAGTGCCGGCGATTTTCGCGGGGAAAATCTGCCGGCGCCGCGAACGGTCCCAGTTTTGTGGGTTAGACATAGTGTTTGATGATGTTGTTGACCTGCTTGGGCAGGCCGGCGAGCTCGTTGAACAGGCTCGAGCCTTTTCTGGGGGTGCGGCGGTGGAGCTTGGCCGGGATGTGAACAACGTGGTTCACGTGGTGATACTTGCGGAATCGTCGCTTGGGCGCCGGCTGGGCCTTGAGCGAAGGCAAGGTGCCGGGAGTGGCCGTCGTCGGCACCGTGCTCGTGCCGTTGGTACCAGGCAGCCGCACCACGATCGGCGCCGACTCCGCGAGGTTGTTGCTGATCAGCGACTCGTTGACCGTGTTCTCCGCGTCGACGATCACCGCTACCCGCGTGTAGCCGACCGAGTTCAGCGTCATCCCAGCGGGAACACGCGCGGGGATGGTCAATGTTTGCACGATTTGTTGGTTGTAGCCAGCCTGGAGGCCGGGCACCTGGGCATCGCCCAGGAAGATTCCCTGATTGATCGAGCCGTTCTGGCCGACGAGCAGGAATCGCACCGTGAACGGGCCAGCGTTGCCCTGACCCAGGTTCTGGACGGTGGTTGTGACCTGAAACGTTTGACCCCAGGCGAGCGTCTGGTTCGAGGATTGAACCGACGACGCGGCCAGGTCAGCCAGGGGGGCGGCGGTGGCGGTGGAGTTCGCCGGCGCGGTGATCGTCATGGGCACCTGGTCGTAGTGCACTCCAACAGTGGGAAGGTGGGGATAGGAGGAGTTGGTCTGGTAATTCGCGTCCTGGATCATGCTGAGGGTGAAGCTCGAACCGCCTGCGAGCAAGGTGGGAGCCGTCGCCGGCAGAGTGAAGG
The DNA here is from genome assembly GCA_027451885.1 of Planctomycetales bacterium. Lineage (GTDB taxonomy): Bacteria > Planctomycetota > Planctomycetia > Isosphaerales > Isosphaeraceae > JAKBAP01. The sequence continues at coordinate 12,681 of DAIDHX010000048.1, read as the reverse complement.
TCTGCACGACATTCACCGTTTGCCAGGGCGCGATTGCCGGCACATTCAGGTTGCCCACCGAGACGTCGTTTGGCCACTCGGCGGTCTGGCCGGCGGATGTGAGCACAAGCATGGCCCTGGTGGGCGGTGCGGCGCCCGCGCTTTGATTGCGGATCTGGGCCGTGACGGTGACGGTGCTGCCCCACGTTGTGTTCGTCGACGAAACCGCGAGCGTGCTCCCCTCAAGCTTGGGCGGCTGAGTGGCGGTGATGAGGACATAGGAGGTCTCGAACGGCATGCCGAGACCCTGGTTGTTATGGTAGTTCGAATCGGGAACGCTATGCGTGGGATCGACTTTCATGTTGAGGTAGACGATCCCCGATTTGGATACGCCGGGCAGGGGCGTGGCGGGGAGTTTGATCGTGGTATCAAACGGCACGCTCTGGCCCACGCCGACCCCCGCGGGGATGGTCACCATGCCGACCGGTACGGCGTAACGTCCGATGGCGGGCGAGGGGGATGCGAAGAGTTCGACGTTGAACGGGGTGGCGACTGGGGAGCCGCCCTGATTCTTGACTTGCCCCTGGACCTCGATCGACTGGTTCCAGTCGGCGTAATGCACCGAGGAAAGAGAGGTTCCGACCAGGTCCGGCAAAAAGCTGGTCCCATTCAAGAGCTGGCGGCGGTCGAGCGATTCCAGCTTGAGGATAATGGGTCCGCGCCCCCAGGCGCGGCGGCGGTCCGCGGCCCGGCGTTCTTGGGACGACATGGCGAAACTCCTCCTTGAGCGATGGTATGCAGGTCTGGGCTCGCGCACTGTTTGGGGAGACGTGAGGCGCGGAGCGCAGCCAGAGCCCTTCCCTGGGCGATCGCGGAAACTATCTGGCCCCTGGGAATCGGTCAAGCCCGATTTCCGCGCGGGTCGAATGGCGTAACCCATCGCGGCTGGCACGCCGCAACCGCGCCCGCCTCGGCGCTCGCGCGGAATGGTCATCCGAGTATCATGTTTTTAGCCGGCGACGGGAGATGCCGATCTCCCAGGACTTCCGGGCGCACCGTGGGGACGAGCGTTTGACCGATCTGCTCATCGAGCGTCTGGGCTATCTAGGGATCGCGCTTGTACTCGTCCTTGGCGGGCTGGGCCTGCCGATTCCCGAGGAAGCGCCGATCCTGGTCGCGGCCGTGCTCTCGCACGAAGGCCGCCTCTGGGCGCCGTTCGCACTCCTCGCTTGCCTCATCGGCGTCCTGGCCGGGGATCTCGTCGTCTACTTCCTTGGCTATTTCTACGGCGAAAAGGTCTTGAGCCTGCGCCTCACTCGCAGGTTCCTCACCCGCGCGCGGGAAGCGCAAATCAAAGGATATTTCCACCGCCACGGATTCAAGATCCTGGTGTCAGGCCGGTTCGTCCCCGGCTTTCGCTCCGCCGCCTATCTTACCGCTGGGATTCTCAAACTCCCCACGCTCAAGTTGATCTTCATCGATACCGTCGCCGCGACGCTCAGCACGGTGGTCTTTTTCGGCCTGGGCTATCTTGCCGCCAACCAGATTCAGAACGGCATCCGGGAATTCCAGAACTGGATTGTCCTGGCCATCGCGGCGGGTGGCGGCGGCTGGCTGATTTACCGCTATGTGCAGGCCAGGCGCAAGGCTGGCCGGCTGATTGGCCCCCCCGTGCTGGAAAGTGACGAGGCCGCGCTGCCCGAGCCAGTCACGCGCGAGTCGGACGCCGCGCCGCCGCCGGTCCTCGAGCGCGAAGACCGAACCGAGTCCGAGCCGCTGCTGCCGCCCCCCGTCTTGCCCATCACGCTTGATGAATCCGCGAGCTCCAGCCTCGACACGCCCTCGCCGAGCTCGGGTTCAGCGGGCTGAGCGTTTTGGCGCCCGCACCGACTCCGCGCAGCGCTCGGCCCAGTCCTGCCAGGCTTTGGCCATCGCGTGTACCCGCCCAGGTTCCCTGGCGGCCAGGTTCCGCGTCTCCGTGGGATCCTGGGCAAGGTTATAAAGTTCCCAGGGCTGCCCTCCGCGTTCCTGGACCAGCTTCCAGTCGCCGTCGCGGACGGCCTTGCTCCCTTCATGCTCGATGAAGATGGGCCGCGCTGGGCGCGTGCCACGAATCAAAAGCGGGAGCAGGCTCTTCCCCTCCGGCGCCAGGATCGCATGGCCGTCTCGTTCCGCGGGATAGTCGGCCCCCGCCGCTTCAATACAGGTTGGCAAGATGTCGGTGATGTAGCCGATCTCCCCGAGCTTCGTCCCCGGACTGAGCTTTGTCGCCGCGGGATAATGGACGATCAGCGGCGTACGGATGCCCCCTTCGTGCGTGTACTGCTTGTAAAACCGCAAGGGGGTCGAGCAGGCGTTGGCCCAGCCGCTGCCATAGCTGAGATAGCTCTGGGGCGAGCCGATCGCACGCAGATCATCGCCCCGGTGCAGGATGTTCCCGGGGCCGGTTTCCACATCGAAGCCGAACGGGTCCCACTCGCCGCATGCGCCGTTGTCCGAGAGGAAAAAGATGAGCGTGTTCTCGAGCTCGCCCGTTTTCCTCAGTTTCTCAACCACGCGGCCGATGTTCTGATCCATCCGGTCGATCATGGCCGCGTAGGTCGCCATCCGCCGCGCCAGATCCTGCCTGCGATCGAGCGGCAGCGTATCCCACGCCGGCACCGGCTGGCCAGCCGAGGGCTTGCTCGCGTTGGCCCAGTTGCGTGGGACCACCGTGCGCGGCGTGAGCGCAAGATCCCCGGGCATGAGTCCAAGCGCTTTCATCCGTGCCAGCCTCCACGCGCGGATCTGATCCCAGCCCTCGGCATAAATCGCCTCATACCGCGCGATGTCCGCCTCAGGCGCATGGAGCGGGAAATGGGCGGCGTTGAAGGCAAGGTAGAGAAACCACGGCTTGCCGGCCTTGCGCCCCTGATCCAGAAAATCGAGCGCGTAGTCGCCGAAGACGTCCGTCGAGTAGAACTTGCCCGGGGCGTAGGTGCGCCTCACTCGGTCCCTCGGCCAGCGCGTGTAAAACGGGTCCTCCTGCCAGCAGCTATTGAAGCCGCCGAGCATGCCATAGAACTCATCGAAGCCACGGTCGGTCGGTTTTGAACGGGCGCTCAGATGCCATTTGCCAACCATGAAGGTGCTGTAGCCTGCGGTCTTCAGGACTTCCGGAATGGTGGCCACCGTGCGTGGGAGCACGCCGGACATGTCTGGGAATCCCGCCTGAAGTGGATGCACGCCCGTGAGCAGACTTGCCCGGGTGGGGCAGCAACGCGCGGAATTATAAAAGTTTGTTAACCTCACGCCGCGGGTGGCGAGGGCGTCCACATGCGGTGTGTGGATCTCGCTCCCCTGGCAGCCGAGATCGCTGTAACCGAGGTCGTCGGCCAGGATCAGGAGAATGTTGGGGCGAGGGCGCGGCTGACTCGGCTCCGCCGCCGCGGCGAGGGCGCTTCCAGATGCCAGGAACCCAGCGAGGATCAGCACGGAACGCGTCATGGAATGCCTCAATTGGGAGCGGCCGAGCGGGAATCCCAGCGCCCTTCCCGGCGACCGAAGTTCGTGACCTGATTGAGCCTAACGCGTTCGGCATGCGCTTGCCACAAGACGGGGGCCAGGCCCGCCGCGGCGAGTTTTCGATTTTTTACGGTTTTTCTCAAGTCGTGTTGACCGCACCAGAGCTTCTTGATACGTTCCCGCCGCCTTAAGCAGGATGAGACCCCGCTTGAGGCCCGCGGACGTGCATGTGGCATGCCTCGCGGAGCGTGGCCTTTCGGTCTCGCCGCGTACGGGAAGCAACCGGAGACGTTCTCCGGTCGGCGAGTGATGGATCGACTCGCCGAGCTTGGTTCGCCGTGGTTGGGCGAACCTTCTCGATCAACCCTGGAAGATCGCTCGAATGAACAAGTTCACACAGGCTCTCGCTCTGGGGGCTGGTCTTGCGCTCGTTCTGGCCGGCCCGGTTGCCAAGGCCGCTCCGATTGTGCAAACGCTCACGCCGGCGAATCTCTCGGCCGCGACCTTCAACGCCGACTTCACCGCCGTTACAGCCCCCATGATGTCGCAATACACCTTCCAGAACACTCCGACCTCGGGCGTCGTTGAGTCGCAGGTGTTCCGGGGCGTCGGTTCTGAGACTGGGCTTTATGCCTATGCCTATCAGTTCGGCGTCAACAACGTCGCCGATAACACCGGCCAGCCGACGTACGTCAACAGCGCGTCGATGGTCTTCAATGACACGCCGGTTGGTACCAACCTGGTCAATCCGAGCTCCAATCAGAACTACTTCGCCTACGTTGTGACCAACGGGCAGGTGGGTGGGCTCGATTTGCCTCAGGCCGCACCCGGTAATGTGGTGCAGGCGCCTGCGTCGATCGCCTGGTATCCGGGCGACAAGACGGGCTCGCTCACCTTCCAGTATCTGGATCCCACGGCGAATACCGGCCCGCTGGCGGCGGGAGCGAAGAGCGGCACGATCGTTGTGCTCTCGACCCAGCCGTTCACGCAGCAGTATGTCAGCCTCCAGAACCCCGATCCGCAGACGGGCTATCCGCTGGCCTACTCGCCGACCGGCGGCGTGATCCAGCCCATCCCCGCGCCGGAGCCGGCCACGATTCTGGCCTGGTCGGGCGTGCTCGGAGCCCTGGCCGTCGTCCACCGCGTTCGCAGCGCCCGCAAGGCCGCCTGACGCCAAAACGCTGTCTCGCTCAAGCAAGCCCTCGCGCCTGCCTTCGTGCAAGCGCGAGGGCTTTGTCATGCGCGGCGACGCTACGCTATGATGCCTGGCTCTGAAACATGTGCTGCCGATTCCAGTGCACGAAGGACCAGTTCGTTCCATGATCATTCGCGGCGTGGTCTTCGATCTCGACGGCCTGATGTTTGATACCGAGGCGCTTTTCTACCGCGTCTCGGCTGAGCTCCTCGAGGAGCGTGGGCGTAAGTTCACTCCCGAAATCATGCGGGCGATGATGGGCCGCCGCCCGCCCGAGGCTGGGCTTGCGCTTGTTCAGCTTTCGGGCATTGGAGAGACGGTTGACCAATGGCTCGCGCTGGTGCGACAGCGGTTTCAGGCCCTGCTGGACGAGGCGGTGCGGCCCACGCCCGGGCTGCATGCGCTCCTGGAAGAGCTTGAGGAGCGTGCGCCGCTCGCCGTTGCCACGTCGTCCCCGCGCGACTACGCCCTCGACCTGCTCGACCGCCACGATCTCCTCGATCACTTTGAGTTCATCCTGGGCGCGGAAGACGTGAGCCTGGGCAAGCCCGACCCCGAAATCTATCTCGCCGCCGCGGCAAGATTGGGCGCCGCGAGCCATGAGATCGTCGTGCTCGAAGATAGCCCTGCCGGCGTTGAGGCAGCCCGGCGCGCGGGGGCGACGGTCGTTGCCGTGCCGCACGAGCACAGCCCCGCGGAAGGACTTAAAGGTGCAGATATGGTTATATCTGCGCTAGACGCCAGCGAGTTCCTGGCCTATCTACGCCAGCGACTTCCCCATCGACTCAACCCACGATCGTGAACGGAGCCACGCCCGCATGAATCACCCAGAGGAGGGAAGTCCCCCAGCAGCAACCACGGTTCCGAGCGTGGCTGCGGAGCTGCGGCCCGCGATCCCCTATGCGCTTCCACTGGCGGTTTACATGCTCACCGGCGGGGGAGAATCCTGGCTTGTCGAGCACCTGGGGCAGACGCGGCCGTGGCTTTACCCTGCGCTCTACGCGGGCCGACTTGCACTGACCGCGGCGATCGCCTGGGCTTGCCGCTCAACCTGGGTGGATTTCAAGCCCTGGCCTCGGCCGGCAGCGACCGCGCTCGCGGTCGCGGCGGGGCTGCTGGTGACCGTTCTCTGGGTCGGGCTCGATGGCCATTACCCGGCGATCCCGCTCCTCGGCGCCCGGGTCGCGTTCGATCCACAACGGCTCGGCGGAGCGCCAAGATCCGCGTTCATCCTGGTTCGACTGGTCGGCCTCGTTGCTCTCGTCCCGATCATCGAGGAACTTTTCTGGCGCTCGCTCGTCATGCGCTGGGTCGTAAATCCCGATTTCCGCACGGTTCCCATTGGCACGGTCACTCTCACCGCGGCCGTTGTCTCCTCGCTCTTCTTCGCCACCGCTCATCCCGAGTGGCTCCCCGCGATTCTCACAGGACTCATCTGGGCCGCACTGCTCGCGAAGACCGGCTCCCTCTTTGCCTGCGTGGTCAGTCACGCCATCGCCAACCTTGCCCTCGCAGCCTATGTTCTCGCAACCGGATCCTGGAAATACTGGTAACCTGGTACGAATGACCGAGCAACCGCGAACCGAGTGAAGCCGAGCCGAAGCCCATGTTCATTCCCTGGGGGACAGACGCGCCCATCTATCATCGTCCGTTTGCGACGCTCGGTGTGGCTGTGGCTTCTGTGCTCTGCTTCTTCGCATTCCCAGCCCGCTCGAACGAAGGCCTGATGCTTGCGCTCGGGCAGGGCCTGCATCCCTTTCAGTGGCTCACAAACATCTTCATGCACGCTGGGCTGGGCCATCTCTTTGGGAACATGCTCTTCCTCTGGGCCTTCGGCATCATCGTCGAAGGCAAGATCGGCCCGTTCGCGTTCCTGGCCGTTTATGTGCTCATCGGAGTGGCTGAAAGCGCCATCGTGCAGATTGCCTTTCTGCGCGGGGATGAAGGACACATGCTGGGGGCCTCGGGCGCGATCTACGGGCTCATGGCCATCTGCATGGTCTGGGCGCCCCGCAACGAGCTCCATTGCATCTGGTTCTGGCGGTTCATTCCCAGCGAAGTCGACCTCTCCATCCTCTGGTTTGTCGTGCTGTATGTCGCGCTCGACGTCTTCTGGGCTTCGGTCCGCGGCTTTCGCCCCTCAGGCGAACTCGCGCACGTCATCGGAGCTTCAGTCGGATTCGCGGTTGGCTCCATCATGGTGAAGATGGACCTGGTGGATTGCGAGGGCTGGGATCTTTTCGCGGTGATGGGGGGCCGACAGGGAGAGAAAAAGGGAGCAAGAACGCCCGCCAAACCCTCCCAACGCAAGGCCAGGGAGCTGGCACGTTCGATTGCGCCCGCCTCGACGCCCCGGCGCTCCAGACGCGTGCCCGTGCCCGTCTCTGGACCGCCGTCGCCGGAGGCCAATGAACGGAGGCTCAAGCTCTTCCGGGAACATCTCGACCTCGGCGAGCTCGAAGCCGCGCTCAAGGTCTATCGCACCGGTAAGGAACGCGGCTGGACGCCCCCACGCAATGAACATCGAGACCTGATCCGGGCTCTGCTGAAAACCGAGGACTGGCCCAGCACCGTCGCCGTCATGAAGGAGTATCTCGGCGATGATCCCGCCGCGGAGCCGCGCGTTGCACTCAAGCTCGCCGAGATTCTTTCCGAGCGCATGGCCAGGCCCGTGCAGGCCATCCGGATTCTGGAGCGACTCGACGAATCCGCGCTGCCAGAGGAGCTGCGTGCAATCCGGCGGCATCTGCTGGCCGACGCGGAACACCGCAGAGACGACGAGGACGGCGTACTCGAGCTCCAGGACGAGGTCGGCTAGAGTATCCGCCTGCCTACAGCTTCAGAAACAGCCCGTGCCGCTCGAGATAGCGGTTAAAGACGTAGCAAATCCCAAAGTACACCAGGAATCCGCAAGCCACATACCAGCCTGGCGCGTCGTTCGGCAAGAACGGCTTCACCGCGGTCGACACAATCGGATGAATGATATACGCGGCCAGCGCATTGGTGCCAAACACCCGGAAGACCGTGAAGGTCACCCCCGCCATGTCTGAAAGCCACAGGAAAAACGCATACACCGCCAGCGAGAATCCCGCCGAGAACGTGAGATACGACACGCTCCCCGCACGCTGACTCATCGTATGCATGGTGGGCGCGGAGGTCGGAGGCACAAACGGCAGCGCCGCCCACTCGCCCCCCAGGCACGAGAGCAAATAGCCTCCAACCATCAGGACCGCCGACCACCCCGCCAGCCGGGCCACCGTGCGCCCACGCGGGCCATGCGCTGCCACCGCGTCATAGGCCAGCGAGCCCAGAAGCGTTGGAATCGACCAGGTCATGAACCCAAGCTGGCCGCCATCGATCACCGGCGTATTCCAGGCCCAGTTGTAATAAAACGCCCACGAAAGCCCGAAGTGCAGAACCCCCGAGCCAACCAGATAAAGGACACGAGGCAAGGTCCCAAGCCCGATCACAGGCAAGATCCAAAGCGAGGTGAGCGCAATGTGCACGAGCGTCTGGAAATACTCACGGCGAAAGGCGCCCGCCAGGATCCCCCGCTCGGCAAATGCCTTGAGATCCGCCCAGGTCCTGGCCTCACCATCGAGATGGTGCAGCACAAACCCCAGCAGTAGAAGCGCAACCACCCGGCCCAGCACGGCCTTGACCGCAGGCCCCGCACCGTCGCGCCCTAGCCGCTTGAGAAACGTCAACCGATAAGCATATCCCACCGCAAAAAAGAATTGCGGCATGATCGTATCGGCATAACTACAGTACGTATTATGATGCTTGAATACACCCGGGAGCGCTTGCATCCCCCCCAGAAAATTCACAAACAGCATGCCCGCGACGGTGTATCCACGGAACTGGTCAAGGGAGGCAATTCGACCAGGCAGAGTCGAGGGTTTTTCAGGCAAGACAATTCCTCTCGAAAAGTCTAATAAGGCCATGTCTGAAGCAGGCGGGCGGGACGGTAACAGGCGTCACTCTGCCTGCTCGCGGAACCTGGTAGCGAGGCTTGAGTCTGACGCGAAATGGCCGCGGGTGCAACGTGCCGCTTGTGCGTGCTTGCGCCTGCGCGATCGATCACCACCGGGGGGTCGCCCGGGGCGAAGCCGCGCCCGATCGGCTCCCGCGGTGTTCCGCATCACTCGAATACGATCAATCGATCCTTCAAAAAAACCAGCAACGAGGGTTGACTCGCTGGACGCGAATTCGTAATTTGAGCCTCGAACAGGACACTTGCCCCCAGGAATGTCCTGCGGTATGGTCGCTTTAGGATGATCCTTGCACATTTACATCCTCTCATACGTTTGCGTTTCTGGCGGGTCGCGGCGAGGTGGCCGCGGGGCGAACTGTACCCGAAAAAAGGCGGGTCGATTCCGGACGCCAGGGATGGCGCGCGTCTGGTTCGAACCGTATTGTGCGAGAGCGTTCCAGGCATCGTCCTGACGGCGTTTCTCGTGGCCTGACTTCTCGGTCCGTGGCTCGATCGAGCAAGGATGCTCAGATCGACCCGGGCCGTGACAGGCCAAATATAGCTGTGGGCAAGCCGCTTTGAAGTGGCTTGTTTAGGCTATATTGGAGCCGCGCCTGTGTGGCATTCAGGGGATGATTTCGTCGCCGTTGGGGGCCTCAGCCCGGCCGCGGAGGAAATCATCGAAAGAGTGCGAAAAGCGGGCGAAGAAGGGGTTTGGCGAAGGCTGGCTGGGTGGTGATTCTGGGATGGCTGCTGGGGGCAAGGCGCCGACGCGAATTCCGACGCGTTCAATCACGGCGCTGGAGAGCGGCTGATCGCCGAAGAGACCGACGCGGCACGCCACGCGGCTTTCGTTTTGATGAGGCCGGACGGCGACACGCACAGCGCGTCCGTCCTTGGTCTGGGCCTCGACGAGGTAGGAAAGTCCATCGCGTGAGCGTTTGAGCTCGGTCATTTGCAGGTCGCCCAGGGCTTCGGCGACGACGGCCATCACTGCGCCGGGCTCGCGGGGGAGATCGCCCACTGCGCTTCCGTTGCTGTAGACCGTGGAGTTGGTAGAGGGTTCCTTGCCTGGCTCGAGCCTGGGGTTTGTGGTCATGCACCCGCTTGTGAGCAGGCTCAGACCCAAAAGGAAGCCGCGGATCGCGGTGCGCCGCGCCATTTTCTGGGCCTCCTGCACTTCGTTTAATTTGGGTGACGCTCGAATGCACGCGGGGTGCAACCGTATCCCCACGCGGTCGCGCGGTCAATGTGAGCTTTGAGCCGGCGCGGCGGCGTATCGAGGACAAGCATCCTTCTTGAGGGAGCCGGCCGAGAGCCGCTACGGCGTCCGGGGTGCGATGCGGAGCAGGCGGCCATCCCGATCGTCGGTGATCACCCAAAGTGCGCCATCGGGGCCTTGTTTCACGTCGCTCAAGCGTTCCTGCAAATCGAGCAGGAGCCGTTCCTCACCGGCGACTCTGCGCCCCTCGAGCACGAGCCGGCTCAAATACCGGCCACCATGGCTCGCCACGAACAGGCAGCCTTTCCATTCAGGGATCAGGTCGGCGTCATAGAAGCTCACGCCGCCGGGCGACATGGGCTGGTCCCAGTAATAGACCGGCTGTTCCATTCCCGGGGTCGAGGTCAAGACGCTGGCCGTTGACCTGCCGTCGTACTCTGTCCCATAGGCGATGCGGGGCCAGCCGTAGTTTTTCCCGGGACGGATGAGATTGAGCTCGTCGCCGCCTCGCGGCCCCTGTTCGGTGGCCCAGAGCTCTCCGGTGCTGGGTTGGAACGCGAGTCCCTCGGGGTCGCGATGGCCGTACGACCAGATTTCGAGCAGAGCGCCCTCGGTATTCGCGAACGGGTTTCCAGGCGCGGGAGCCCCGCTGGGCGCGACTCGCAGGATCTTGCCGAGCCGGGAATCGAGGGCCTGGGCCTGATCGCGAAACGGGGAAAAAAATCGCTCGGAGAGGCTGACGAGCAACATTCCCTGGCGATCAAAGAGCAGCCGCGCGCCGAAATGGGCGAGCCCGCGGATGGTTGGTTCAACGCGGAGGATGACCATCGGCGCTTCGATCCGTGTGGCATCTTTTGAGAGCGTTGCTTTCGCCAGGGCCACGCCACAGCCGCCGGGCCTGGGCTCGACGTAGGTGAGGTAAATGAGGCGATTGCGCGAAAAGGCGGGGTCGAGCGCCAGGTCGAGCAGGCCGGCATCGCCGCCGTATACCACCGCGGGTGTGCCCTCGAGCTCGGGGCTGATCGTTCCGGTTGGGCTCACGATGCGTATCGCGCCCGGCTTTTCGGCCACGATCACACGCCCGTCCGGCAGGAACTCGAACGACCACGGATGCCTGAGTCCGTGGGCGACAACGCCGACCTCAAGCGGTGTTTTTGTCGAGACGGCCGCGGCCCGAGTCTGGCCTGGAAACGCGGGGGTCTGTGCTGCCGCGCGGGCCTCCTTCGTCTCGAAGGATCTCGGGATTCCCCCGGCTGACTCTGGCGGATGCGTGTTTGACACGCGAATTCGAGCGCCCTGGCTGGCTGGCTGTGCCTGCGCCTGGCCGGCCAGGGCAGCCGACAGGGTGAGTCCGAGTCCGAGTCCAAACCACGCGGGAGCGCGGCGGGGATTCACGTACAGGTGCGTCGCCTGTCGATCACGGGCCCTGGCGTGCGTCATGGTGTCCTCGGGACGGAACAGGCGAGCGCTTCGCTGGCCCCCCCCTGGCGGCTGGCAGCCTGCGCCGCGGCACGATCGCTCTCGTACCAGGATAGCGCCTGCCAGGCCCACCCGGCGAGACCGCTCGCGAAAATGACAGCCCACAGGTGCGGAGTCCTCCCAGTGACACCCAGGCCACTCGCTCGCATCATATTTCGATGTGTTCTGAAATGCCTTGAAACAGGCGGAATCTCGGCAATTGTGCTGGTTCCCGTTGTCTGTTGCGTGCATTCCTATTTATAATGCCCCGGGTAGCCAGTCCAGAGTGGGCGGGCGGTCGGTTTGGTCCTCTTGACTCACCTTCGCTTTCGCGTCGTCTTCCGAGTGTTACGCCGCACGCTCCCCTGTCCGGCCGCGGCCTGGACCCGGGGGTGGTTTCTGCTCAGACGGTCCGAGACGAACGGGGAACACACGCTCTAATCATGGTCGATCGCAATCTTTTACGTGAATTCGACGTCAACGACGATGAGCTGTCCTTGCTCCTGCTTGCCGAGGATGGAATCACAACCTACGAGCAATCGCTGGGCGAAGGGCAGAGCTTCGAGATTGGCAAGATCGTCTCGGGTCGAGTGGTCGAAGTCGTCGGCGATCAGGTGGTTGTCGACGTGGGTTATAAGTCCGAAGGTCTCGTCCCCCTGAACGAGTGGGAAGACGAGCCCGCGCCCGAGCCGGGCGCGGCGGTCGAAGTCCTGCTCGAGGGCATGGACGACGAGACTGGCGAGATCATTCTCTCCCGCAAGAAGGCCCACCGCATGCGGGCCTGGGAGATGGTGATCTCCAAGCACCACGAGGGCGACACGGTCCGCGGCAAGGTCACCCGCAAGATCAAGGGCGGCCTGCTTGTCGATATCGGCGTGAATGTGTTCCTGCCCGCGAGCCAGGTCGATATTCGCCGCCCGTCCGATATTGCTGACTACATCGATCAAGAGATCGACTGCATGATTCTCAAGATCGATGAGGCCAGGCGGAACATCGTCGTCAGCCGCCGAAAGCTGATCGAGATCACCCGCGAACACCAGAAGAAACAGCTTCTCGAAGAGATCCAGGTGGGGCAGATCCGCCGTGGCACGGTCAAGAACATCGCCGACTTCGGCGCGTTCGTGGACCTGGGCGGCATCGACGGCCTGCTGCATATCACCGACATGAGCTGGGGCCGCATCAACCACCCCAGCGACATGCTGCGGATCGACGAGCAGGTCGATGTCATGGTTCTGCACGTCGACAAGGAACGCGAAAAGATCGCCCTCGGGTTAAAGCAAAAGAGCCCAAGCCCGTGGGAGAACGTCGAGAAGCGCTACCCCGTGGGCACGCGGATCACCGGCGAGGTGG